>NZ_JUUO01000040.1 GCF_001074975.1 Streptococcus pseudopneumoniae
CCACCAGCATAGCTGGTGGTTTTCTTGTTTTTCTCTACGAGAAAAACTGGCTTGAAGCCATAAAAATAACCGATTTCATTACTGAGAATCGGTTTTCTAATATATTTAATTAAGAAATAAACTTTATACATAACATAAATTATGTAACATACTCTACAACAACAAATCTTTGATTTTCCCAATTTCACTTTTTGGAATAACTAGGTGAATCATATCACCGAGATACATTCTGGTAGAGCCATTAACCGTTTGACTTTTTCCGTTATGAACTTGGGTTGTGATAAGGATATTGTGTGGCAAGTTGAGTTCGTGTACTTGTTTTCCTGCTATTTTGTCTGATACAGGAATTTCAATGAGGGTAACTTCTCCTTCATCTGATGCTTCTTCAGGCAGCATTTTTTCCAACATAGCCTCATAGACTGGCGCACCCTTGAGTAGATCCATGATGATGTAGGCGACCAAGGTTACTAATCCAAGTGGCATGAGGTTGCGAATATCTCCTACCATCTCAGTTACGAGTATCATAGCAGTTAAGGGAGCCTTGGATATTGCTCCAAAATAGCCACTCATTCCCAAAATGACAAATATAGGAAACTGATCTTGACTGACAAATCCAAGATTGACACAAATAACACCAACTAGGGCACCAAGTAAGGAGCCAAGCGCCAAAATTGGTAGGAAAATTCCTCCTGGAAGGCCACTTCCATAGCTAATCATGCTCCAGATAAAGCGGATCAAAAAGTAAACTAATAGAACTTGGAAACTAAAATCTTGCTCAGTTAGGGAAAGAACCAGCTGATTTCCACCACCGAGAATTTGTGGTAGAAAAATTCCTACGGGTATTATAAGGATAAAAGCTAAGATTGGATAATAAGCTCTATCTAATTGGATTTTTTGACCAAGCCAATCATAAACTTTGCCGACGTTTAATACAGCTTTCTCATAGAGAAAACCGGAAAGTCCTAGAAAAATCCCCATAAGGAGGTAAATCCAATACTGGTCTAAGGTCATGAGGGGGATATTATCAGGCATATCTAACACTGGCGTTAGACCAAATATGAGTAGCGAGACAAAGTTTGCTACGATGCTAGCTGCTAGAGTGGAGACCCAGAAAAATCGAGAAAAGTGATGATAGACTTCTTCTACGACAAAGAGGAGCCCCGCTATTGGTGCATTAAAGGCTGCGGCTAATCCTGCTGCAGCACCACTGGCAATCAAGGAACGTTCCTCCACTGGGCTGGATTTAAGCCACTTGGCAATACCTTTACCACCAACCGCTCCAAGTTGAATACTTGGCCCTTCACGCCCCAGCATGAGTCCACTGGCAATAGCAAGAATACCTAGCACGTATTTTTTCCAAAGAACGCCCCACCAGTTGAGGGTCATGAGACCTTTCAGTTCGGCTTCGACCTGAGGAATTCCTGAGCCTTTGATATCTTTTTCTGATCGTGTTAGTTTAGCACTGAGCAAACAGATGAGTATGTAAAATAAAACCAGTAGAAAAAGATTGCGCACTAGGTACGCTTGATCTTGATAAAGTCCTTGTATCAGGTGGAAGCCTTTTTCAATTAAGAAACGAAAGGATCCGACGATGATTCCAACTACGAGACCGACAGTGATTCCTCGTCCAACTTGGGATAATATGGTGCTCGAGGCAAAGGCAAATTCTTTCTTGGAACTGAGTGTTTCTGACTGTTCCTCCATAATCATTCCTTCTAACTTAACTTTCTTTTTCTCCTGAAACCAGCGATTTAATGGGTTCAAAGCTGGTCCGGTGAATTGGGGTAACTCCTAGTTTTTCCAGTCCTTCTAAGTGTTTAGCTGTTCCATATCCTGCATTTGCAGAGAAATCATAGCCAGGAAACTGCTGATCGTATTTCTTCATCAATTCATCACGTGTCACCTTGGCTACTATGGAAGCTGCTGCAATCGAGAGGGAATTAGCATCCCCTTTGATGATGGAAGTTTGTGAAATTGGTAATTCCAACTTCATTGCATCTATCAAAAGGTGCTCTGGTTGAGGACTAAGCTGGGAGATTGCTTCCTGCATGGCCAGTTTGGTTGCTTCATAGATATTGACTTGGTCGATGACCTGATTAGCCATGATACCAATGCCGATTGATAAGGCTTGGTCTTGAACTGCTTGGAAAATCTCCAGATGTTTCTTTTTAGGAATTTTCTTGCTGTCGTTGAGACCTTTAATCTTACAATTTTGAGGTAAAATAACAGCTGCAGCGACTACAGGACCAGCCAGAGGACCTCGGCCGACCTCATCAACACCTGCTATCAAGCTCAATCCTTGCTTATACAGTTCTTTTTCGTAGGAGAGCATGGATTCCAAACGAAGATCCTCATCCAGTTCAGCCTGAATGGCTTTTTTACGCTTGCTGATTTCCTTTTGAACTCCAGAGCGATTGTCCTTTTCGAGTTCCAAAAAAATAGGGCTATCAAGGTCCTTTACTGTAGCAAGGAGTTCTTTGATTTCTTTAATCGTCGCCATCAAGGTCTTCCAATGTATCTAAGGTATAGTTACCGAGTTTGCCATCGCGGATTTCCTTCACGAAGAGACTGTAAAAGCGGTCATAGTCGTCACGGAAACCGAGGGCGCGGGTCATGTCCATAATAATAACAGGCGCTTCTTCTTCAATTTTCATTTGTTTGAAGCGTTCAGCCAACTTTTCTGGATAATGTTCTTTGAAATAATTGAGACCAAAAATAGTTACCTCGTCCATAGGGAGCAACTGGTCTTTAATAGCTCCAGTCAAGGCCAATTTCAATGCAACAGTTTCATCCTCAAACTTAGGCCAGAGAATCCCAGGTGTGTCTAGGATTTCAAGGTCTTTATTGGTTTTGAGCCATTGTTGTCCTTTGGTAACACCTGGTTTGTTGCCGACAACGGCAATTTTTTTACCAGCCAAACGGTTCATGAGAGTTGATTTACCAGCATTTGGAATCCCGATAATCATGGTACGCAAGGTTTCAATCTTGATACCACGTTCTTTTTGGCGAGCAATCTTATCCGCCATGAGCTTTTTTGCTGCATCTGTTACAACTTTTACAGTTACTTGCTCTTTGGAGTTAATAGCCAGAGTCTGGATTCCTTGTGATTCAAAATATTGGCGCCATTCCTTGGTCATTGCTGGGTCGGCCAAGTCTGCCTTATTTAAAATCAAGAGTTTTGGTTTGTCACCAACAATCTTGGTCAACATAGGATTTTGACTAGATAGAGGTAAACGTGCATCCACCAAAATCGTCACAAAATCAACAAATTTTAAATTTTCCTGCACCTGTCGACGCGCTTTTGACATGTGGCCAGGAAACCATTGAATAGTAGCCATTGAGTTTTTTTCCTTTCATAGCAAGGGTTTAGAGCCCCTGTTTTATTTTACTATTATTTGAACATAAAGAGTTCTCAAATGAATGATGTCCAAACAGTTCTTGTTTTATGACA
The DNA here is from genome assembly GCF_001074975.1 of Streptococcus pseudopneumoniae. Lineage (GTDB taxonomy): Bacteria > Bacillota > Bacilli > Lactobacillales > Streptococcaceae > Streptococcus > Streptococcus pseudopneumoniae_D. The sequence continues at coordinate 3,452 of NZ_JUUO01000040.1, forward strand.
TAGAAATCTACTTTATATTATATCATGCCTTCTCTATTTTGTCCGATGATAGCCTTTCAAGCACCCTATATAGAAAAAAGCCATCAATTGATGACTTTTCAGAAGGAGCAAAAAGCTGCTCCCTTTATATTTTAAACAATGGATTTAAGAAACCATCGGTGTTTTGTAATAATTTTTTATAAACTTTCCACTTGAGGTCTTCGGTATGCTTGAAACCGCCTTCTTTCAAGTCTTTCTCAACAGCAGTGTTAAATAATTCTTGGAGTTGAGCATAAGTTGAAATCTTAGAACCGTCTACATCAATCTCCACAAAGCCTTTCTGTGCTTTATCATAAACTTCATGATACCAATGTTTCTTCCACTCTTCGAGATTTTGGAATTGATTTTTAGAAACTTTCTTGATAATGAAGTCATCACCTAAAAGTCCACCATTTTCCTTATTCGCCTCACCTTTTAATTTGTTAGAAACATAAGGGATAAAGCCATTCTCATAACCATAGTAACCCCACATACGGAAAGTGTTGTGTTTAAAGGAAATAGAACCTACGGTGCTTCGACTCGTATTCCCGCCAAAGATACCTGCCATCATATTGACAGTTTGATAAGCACTATCAAAGCCTTCCGTACGGAAGCGACCGTTATTTGGCATACCATGAAGAGTTACAAAGTTATTATCTACCAACTTGTCAATGCTATCAATAGGTAATTTCTTCTCTTCTTCCGTCAAATCACGCAATTTGTCCCACTGGTGTGGTTCTCCAATTAAACGGTTTCTATCCGCATTGGTACGCCACTCTTTATCCATCTTCTTGAACCACTTAGAGTTATCAGATAACTTCTGATTAATAACGGCAGTAGCTTCTAAGTAATCTAACATCATCATAGACTCATTGTAGTTTTTCATATAACTATCAATCTTGTCTCGACTGTCTAACTTAGCTGGGTCATAATTGTAGTACTGCTCACCATCATTTTTACGCTCATAAGCCATGTTGATACCCAGAGCTTTATACTCACTATTCGGAGTAGATTTATCAGGGGTTTGTAACATACCTTGAGCAAAGGCTTCTAAGTCAGTACCTTCACGGTGTCTGTAACCTCCGTAGTAAACCATTCTATCGTTGACGTGAGTTGTTTCATGGGTGAAGGCTGAAATACCAAAGTCGTCTAACATTTTCGTAACCATGAAATACACTTGATCATCTTTATACGGATCGCCATAAATCTTAGCCATCGCTCCCATAGCTCCATTTACTTGATGCCAACGATCAGTCGGGCCGAATAGTTCACGAATAGGAGATACCACTGCACCACCTCGTCCATAACCTTGACGATTTGCGTCAGGAATACCGTCATACCACTGACTGTCCCACACAGGAGTCGGTACCATATTTTGACTCTTGAGGAGCTTATCACGTACACTTGGAAGAGCTAAACGAGACCAAAAGTCTAGGTATCTTTGTTGTGCTTTTGCTACTGAAATAATCTTAGGTTTTAAAGACTCTCTCGCTTCCTCTGTATTTTTACCATATCTCTCAAATGAACTATAAGCTAAAGTGTTATAGGTTGAAATCATAAAGATATGAGCTTTCTTTAAGTTGAGCAATGGTAAAATCATACGACCGTGAATATCATTGTTTAAACCATCAAATACACGGTGACGCTTATCTTTAAAGGCTTCTGTACTTGTTTCAGGTTCTACTACATAAACGTTTTTCGCAGAATGAATAAACCAGTCATTCAAATCTTTATCTTCTGTAAATAAACGCATGTTATAGTCTAAGAAGCTACGTAAATCACCTTTACCAGTTGCACCAGCAATCACTTCTTTGTAAGCATCTTGTGTACGGTCACCTTTTAAGAAATGCTCCCTTGAACCAATTTGAATCAAACGGTCTAGTACACTTGGTGTCTTACCATAGAAGTCCGGTTTGAACATCATGATATCCTTGATACTCAAATCACCATATTTGATATCATAGTAACGATTGAGATAAGTCAGTCCCATCATAATTTTTGCTTTGTTATCTTCAACTTTCTTAAGTAAAGCACGCTCGACTACTTCCCCACCGTTTAACTGATGATCTTCATTTTCTAAAATCTGACTAACAAGTTTTTCTAAGTTTCCTTTTACTTCTTCAAAGCTTTCTTCGAAATACAATCCTTTAATGTACTCAGTCTTCTTCTCAGGAGTATTTTGCCAAGGCTTCTCACGTTTATCCATCAAAGCACGAACTTCATCTGAAAGTAAGGTAACACTAGCTAACTTCTCTTTAATATCGCTTGCTAACTGGTTACGATTCTTCATAACCATATTTGGAGTATAGACAATGTTTTGACCTGCTACATCATACTCTTTTACTTGAGCTACTTTAGAGTCAGTTTTAGCAGTTACAGCTAACTCTTCTTTTGTACCATCAGCATAGTGAACCATAATCTTATCAATATCCGATAAATCAGTTACAAACTGCCCTGCTTTCATACCTGTTACAGACAGAACAGTTTTCTTAACAAGATTGGAATCATCTGTTAACTTATTCCCTTGGTTTACAATCCACTCTTTATTATAGAACGGTTGAAGTTTTTCAATGTTGCGATAGGCTTGTTCACGTTCAACTTTGTAATCTTGCGTTGTCTTATACTCATTATCCCGTGTTGTGAGAGCGTTGAGTTTATTTACAATTGGCTCTGTAATTGCATATTTATCTGCTGTGATAGCCAATTCTTTAATTTTCTTATCAGCTTCCTCTTGTGTTATAGGCTTAATACGATGCAATTCTTTAGAATGCTTGTATGATGAAGTACCCTTACTTACATCTTTTACAACGTAGTTTCTATTAACATTGTTACCAGTCCAATAAGGATCGGCACTGATATCATGTGAACCATAAAATATTTCTCCGGTTTCAACTTTCATCATTGAAACAGAATCTTCAATCGAACCATGCATGTTAAGACTTCCAACAGCACCGCCAACTTCAATTGGTTCTTCCACAACTATTGTACCTTTAACAACAGATTTTTTAATAGCTCCCTCTCTACCTACAGCATAGTTATCGCCTCCATTTTGCGACCAGTAAGCTATACCTGCAGCCTTAGCTTTCTTCCCTCGAATATTGGCATCTACATAAGCCTGCTCTACCAGCCCCTTCCAGTTTTCACCAACAATACCAGTCAAGAACGAACTACCTGTACCAATAGAGGTCACATTCCCAATAAAAGCTACATTTCTCAATGTACCGCCACTATCAATCTTATCAATAAATCCAGATACCCAGTTTCTACCTAATACGTTACCAGTCACTTTGACATCTTCAATTTTAGCGCCGCCTTTAATAGTGTCGGCAATCGGAGCAATTCGGTCTGCCCATGGCATATTTATGTCAACATTACCAAGATTAATATTCTTAATCGTTCCACCAATAACATTGCTAAATAACGGACGTGACAAGTTATGAATGGTATAGTGATTATCACCATCACTCAAGAGCTTACCTTTGAAATCTTTCGTAACATATGATTTACCAAATGCTGATACATTTGTGGCATTAAGGTCAGCACCCAATTTAAACTCGCCATTTGGATGTTCTTGCATATCTCTCACAAGTTCATTGAAATTGTAATATACATTATCAACTTTTGGAACTGGTTTTTCAATATAATGCACATACTTATTACGAACTTTCGTTGGGTCTGTATGTTGAATCAAATCTTGCGCTTCAGCAGTGATTTTATAAAGTTTTTTACCTTCTTCTGTCACCTCTTCAATAGAGTCAACAGCTAAACGAGTTACCTTATTATCGCGACTAGTGATTTTTAAGTACATTTTTTTAACATCTTCATCAGATGGTTTCTCATTCATAAAATCACTAGATGTTTCAGTACCATCGTCATTTACCTTCACTAAATTAGTAGATGCGATATTTTTAATTTCAACTTTTGTCAACTCTAAACGTAAAGGTTTTTCGTCCAATTTAGACGTTTCATCACCTTCACCACGGTTGTAAGTCATTGTTGTTGCAATTTTATAATCTTTGAATAAATCCAAACCTTGAACAGCATCTGACAATTTTTCTTTAGATAAGTCAACTCGCTTAACAACAGTATTCCCATCCTTAATCTCAGCTATAATGCTCTTGATTTCAGCATTATCTGTATTTTCAAGAGTGTAATCCAATTTAGCTGAACGATCCATCGCATCTTCTGTAACCTTATCCAAAGTCAAAGTTGGTGCAACTTTTGTAGTATATTCAGGTAACTCAGCTTGAACTTCAGGTTCACCCTTTTCGGTTACCACCGCTTCTGGTAAGGCTGGTTGAACTTCAGGTTCCCCTTTTTCAGTTACAACAGCTTCTGGTAACACTGGTTGAACTTCAGGTTCCCCTTTTTCAGTCACAACAGTTTCTGGTAAGGCTGGTTGAACCTCAGGTTCCCCTTTTTCAGTCACAACAGCTTCTGGTAAGGC
>NZ_JUUO01000041.1 GCF_001074975.1 Streptococcus pseudopneumoniae
TCCTGTCTGAGCATCTACTGCCCCATAACAATAGCGATATTCTCGCATATAATGACTAGGAATACTTGGTCGGATTCCTTGAGGAGCCCAACAAGAACTCATCTTACTGATTCTCCCGAAACCAGCTTCGTCTTGGTACATCAAACGTACTTTGTTATAAGTTCCCTCTTCTTTAAAGCGCTTACTTAAGGTCTCAAATGTAGATTTTATTTTTAGACGTCTCAATGGTCTGAGCGTCTGCCTTCTTGGGATGTTCAGGTCGAGGAGTAACCGTTCGCCAACCATGGCGTTTC
>NZ_JUUO01000042.1 GCF_001074975.1 Streptococcus pseudopneumoniae
GGATTCGAACCCCCGAACCCGAAGGAGCGGATTTACAGTCCGCCGCGTTTAGCCTCTTCGCTATCTCTCCTACAATCAACATGGACTATTATATCATGAAAATTTCAAAAAAACAAGACTTATTTTGCTAAATTATAATTTTCAATCAAAATTTCCACAGCTTTTTCCAATTTTTTATAAAAACTATCAACATTCCCATTCTTTATGATGGCAAATTGTCCATCTAATTCGGCAATTTCTCCGATAACTTTTTTACCAATGGTTAAGGTATAGCCTTCAAAACTGTCTTTTCCTACATTAACTTTGGCATCTGCTACTTGAATTTCGATTTTTTTATCTTTCTTACTCATTTCTTACCTCTCTTCACTTTTTCTATTTTACAAGAAAATCCCAAAACTAGCAAGAAAAAACTCTATATCATTTTGAGTCTGATATAGAGTTTTCTGCTTTATTTAACGTGTTTTTCTAATTCTTTTTGGTACTTACCGTTTGATTCCAATTTTTCTTTTTGCCATTTTTTCAGTGCTTCTTCATATTCTTTTGTCGTAACAATATCTTTTTGCAATTTCATTCCTTTAAAGATATATGGATCACCCTTAATACCAACTTGTGAGTATGGTTTTGAGAATGGCACTACATTACTTACAACCGGAGAACCACCAGATGAGGCTGTTGGCATCAATAATGAACTATCTGTCAACCAAGCTTGAGCCTTGGCATATTTTTCATAGCGCTCTTCAAGATTGGTAGTTTCTGAATCGGCATCATCCAATAATTTCTTATACTGGTCCAAACCAATCTTAGCTACGACATCCTTATCTTTCCCTTTAGTAATACCAAGGTGTTTCATAGCAGAACCTGATTTAGGATCCATGATATTCAAGTAAGATGCTGGGTCTTGATAGCTTGGAGCCCATCCTGTACTGTTCAAATCATAGTCTTTTTGAGAAGGAACACGCGCTTGAGAAGTGATTGTTTCCTTTTCATTATCTGTCATTTGAAGAACATCGATGACAACATTTTCAGCACCAAGAGTTGATTCGATAGACTGTTTGAAAGAGTTGCTTTGTTGAACGGCGATGGTATCTGTTTGTTCAACTGGGACATCCAAGTGAATTGGGAAAGTTACCCCTTTAGATTCCAAGTCTTTCTTAGCTTTTTCGAACGCAGCTTTAGCCTTATCAGGGTTGTAGATAGAATCCTTACCATCAACTAGCTCAACACCTTTCCATTGGTCACCATAGTTCACCAACTCTGCTTGAGCGATTTGACCAAAGTTTTTACCCCCTGCTTGTACAAAGTTGTCAGGAACAAGGCTGTTACGAATAATCTTGTCCGCACCGTCTTCACCATTTAGCTGGGCAGCATAAGAATGACGGTTGAAGGCAAAGTTAATAGCCTGACGGAAGTCCTTATTAAGCATAGCTTCTTTAGTAGAAGTCTTTTGTTCTTCACTTGTTTTCGCAGTTTTATTGTATGACTGACGATTTACGTTAAAGGTGAAGTAATAGCTACTTGAGTCCTGTGGGCTATAAGTAATTTTATCTCCGTATTGTTCCAAAGTTGAAGCAAAGTTTGAGCTACTTGGGAAGAGACGGGCTGTCGTATAGGCACCAGAAGAGAAGCTACGAATCAACGATTCCTGATCTGAACCATCGTAGTAGGTCAATTTGACCTTTTCAATTTTTACCTTTTCTTTATCCCAGTAGTTTGGATTTTTCTCGTATTCAATCAACGATTTAGACGTCAAGGTCTTCAAGATATAAGGACCATTGTAAAGAATCCCTGCTGGAGTAACTGCTCCATAATCTTTACCTGATGCCTTCAAAAACTCTTCATTTACAGGCAACATCGTCGCTGTTGTAACTTTAGAGTTCCAGAAACTTTCTGGTTTGTTTAGGGTATATTCAACTGTATAATCGTCCAAGGCCTTAACACCAACTGTAGAGAAATCATTGGTCTCACCAGTCATGTAGGCATCCAAACCCTTGATTGAATTTTGGATGAGAGAGACACCGTCTGACTTACCGTCAGCTACGTGTTTCAATCCTGTTACAAAGTCATGGGCTGTTACTTCTGCATATTCTTCACCTTCAGAAGTGTACCATTTAACTCCTTTACGAAGTTTGTAGGTATAAGTCAAACCATCTTTTGACACAGACCAATCCTCAGCCAAGGAAGGGATAACATTTCCGTACTGGTCGTTTTCCATCAAGCCATCAACCACGTTCCCGATGACATCTGTTGTAGATGTACGAGTCGCTATACTATAGTCCAAAGATGCTGGATCTACTGCATAGACATATGAAAATGTTGTCGGTGCATCTGCTTCTTTATCAGCTTTTCCACAAGCCACTAAAAGAGCTGTTGTGCTCAGGACCACTCCTGCTGTTAAGAGCCACTTTTTCGATTTCATCAAAAATCTCCTTTTGTTTGTTTTAATCTACTTTTACAATCCAACCTTCTGGCGCTTCAATATCACCAAACTGAATTCCTGTCAATTCATCATAGAGTTTACGAGTCACAGGGCCAACTTCTGTTTCACTATAGAACACATGAAAATCATCGCCGTGCTGAATTCCACCAATTGGCGAAATAACTGCTGCTGTACCACAGGCACCTGCCTCTACAAAACGGTCAAGGTTATCAATTGGGACATCCCCCTCAATAGGAGTCAAGCCCAAGCGGTGTTCTGCCAAATAAAGCAAAGAATACTTAGTAATAGATGGCAAGATAGATGGACTCAATGGTGTTACAAATTCATTATCAGCTGTAATTCCAAAGAAGTTAGCTGAACCGACTTCTTCAATCTTTGTATGAGTTGATGGGTCTAGATAGATAACATCTGAGAAATGGCGTGATTTAGCCAATTTCCCTGGCAAGAGACTTGCAGCATAGTTCCCACCAACCTTAGCCGCACCTGTACCATTTGGAGCCGCACGGTCGTATTCATCCTGAATCAAGAAGTTGGTTGGAACCAAACCACCCTTAAAGTAATTTCCAACTGGCATAGCAAAGATGGTGAAAATGTATTCCTCTGCTGGTTTAACCCCGATAATATCTCCAACACCAATCAAAAGTGGACGAAGATAAAGGGTTCCACCTGTTCCATATGGTGGTACGTATTCTTCATTGGCGCGGACAACTGCCTTACAAGCTTCTACAAACATGTCTGTCGGAACTTGTGGCATCAAGAGACGATCACAAGTACGTTGCAGACGTTTAGCATTTTCGTCAGGACGGAAAAGTTGAACACTACCATCCTTAGTACGGTAAGCTTTCAAACCTTCAAATGCTTGTTGACCATAGTGAAGACTTGGAGAAGACTCTGAAATATGCAAAGTTGCATCCTCTGTGAGCTCTCCTTGATCCCATTGTCCATTTTTAAAATGAGCAATATAGCGATAAGGTAATTTCATATAGGAGAAACCAAGGTTCTCCCAATCAATCGTTACTGTCATATTCCACTCCTTATTCTAAAAACCTATTTCTTATATTCTACACTTTTTTTCTAAAATAGCAAGTATATTTTGTAATTTTCAGAAAATTTCTTCAATAAAAAGAATCTAAGGTATCTGTCGTAATGAATCCTATATAGAGATTCATAAAGAACTCAAATTATTCTCCTATCTCGTATAGTGCAATCTATTCAATAACTGAACTTATTTTTGACATACATAGAGCCCGTACATTAATATTAGTAACCTGTTTCGACAGAGATATGACAAAATGAACTAAAGATAGTACACAATGTGGTGCAGTCATCTTATGCCATATTCAATAGATTTACGTAAAAAAAGTTCTTGCCTATTGTAAGCGAATAGGTAGTATAACAGAATCATCACACGTTTTCCAAATCTCACGTAATATCATTATCTAAAAGAGAAAATAGGTGATCTAAACCATCAAGTAAAAGGAACAAAACCAAGAAAAGTTGATAGAGATAGACTTAAAAACTATCTTACTGAGAATCCAGACGCTTATTTGACTGAAATAGCTTCTAAATTTGGCTGTCATCCAACTATAGCGTATTGAATCTAGAATAGCACATTACGGTTGCTGAAACATTTCTAGAAAAAATTGACTTTCTCAATCACTTTGTTCACATCTTGTTTCAATCCGCTGTGTTTCTCGTAAAAAAACAAAAGGATTAAGGGAGTGAATTTCCGGCTCTATAATATTTGTAGTGGGTAAATCCCCTATGGATATTATGGAGCCTACTTTGTTGTAG
>NZ_JUUO01000043.1 GCF_001074975.1 Streptococcus pseudopneumoniae
CGCTTTTACACGCCTGACGGTTTTCAAGACCGTTCCCTTCAGCCGGACTTGGGTAATCCTCCAAAATAGTTTATACGGGAATAAGCCCGTGTCCTCTTAGCGAACAGATAATATTTCAATTCTCTAGTAATGGACTAAACACTATGGGCACGAGTGGACTCGAACCACCGACCTCACGCTTATCAGGCGTGCGCTCTAACCACCTG
>NZ_JUUO01000044.1 GCF_001074975.1 Streptococcus pseudopneumoniae
TAAAGATGGTAACCCAATCACAGTAACAATCGGTGAAGACGGTAAAGGTAAAGTACCAAACAGCGAATTACCAGACGGTAAAGTACCAGGAACAGCTAAGATTACAGAACCAGGTCAACCAGCTGTAGAAGTTCCAGTAGAAACTCCAGCTAAGGTAACACCAGCAACACCAACAACTGAAAAACCAGTTGCACCAGTGACACCTGATATGCCAGTCAAACCTGATACTAATGGAGATTCTGGTCAAGATAAACCAGCACCAGCTACTCCAACTCCAAATGCAGATCAGGTAGATACTAAGACTACTGTTGATAATGGAGCTAAGTCAAATGAT
>NZ_JUUO01000045.1 GCF_001074975.1 Streptococcus pseudopneumoniae
CCATCTTTACCTGGGATTTCTACCTTAGTTCCTGGTTTGTATGGAGTTCCAGCTGGTTTCTTAGGTGTTACCGTAACGTCACCTGTCTTAGGATCTTGTTCAACATCTAGTGTTGGTGTTGCTGGTGTGACTTTACCTGGTGTTGTTACTGGAACTTCCACAGCTGGTTTACCTGGTTCTGTAATCTTAGCTGTTCCTGGAACTTTACCGTCTGGTAATTCGCTGTTTGGTAC
>NZ_JUUO01000046.1 GCF_001074975.1 Streptococcus pseudopneumoniae
TATTGAATATGCCATAAGAAGATTATACCACATTGTGTACTGTTTTTGGTTCATTTTGCTATATATATAAAACAAAGTATGAAAACGTAACGCAATTTTAAGACTTTTTGGTAAATTAAGAGTATAATTAAAGTGTATTACCTTTTTTATAAGATAACAAGCTAATATAATAAATTTTAGCTTGCATATTTTTAAAATTTTATTTCAAGGAGGAATCATGGAAAAGTATTTTGGTGAAAAACAGCAGCGTTTTTCATTTAGAAAATTATCAGTAGGACTTGTCTCTGCAACGATTTCAAGTTTATTTTTTATGTCTGTATTAGGTAGTTCATCTGTAGAGGCTCAAGAGAATAAAGGTGTTCACTATAAATACGTGATAGATTCAGAGTTATCGTCAGAAGAAAAGAAGAAGCTTGTCTATGATATTCCGACATACATGGAGAATGATGATGAGACTTATTATCTTGTTTATAAATTAAATTCCCAAAATCAACTAGGAGAATTGCCAGATACTGGAAGCAAGAATGATATGAAAACTCTGGTTTCTGGTGCTAGCTTAGCGACTCTGGGGATTTTAATTTTTGCTGTTTCTAAGAAAAAAGTTAAGAATAAAACAGTATTACATTTAGTATTGGTTGCAGGAATAGGAAATGGTGTCTTAGTTTCAGCTCATGCTTTAGAAAATCATCTTTTGCTAAATTACAATACTGACTATGAATTAACCACAGGAGAAAAATTACCTCTTCCTAAAGAGATTTCAGGTTACACTTATATTGGATATATTAAAGAGGGGAAAACGACTTCTGATTCTGAAGCAAGTAATCAAGAGAAATCAGTAGCTACTCCCAAAACTCAACAAAAGGTAGATTATAGTGTTACACCGAATTTTGTAGAGAATCCATCAAAAGTACAAGCTATTCCGGAAGAAAAAACTGTTTCTTCAACTAAATCCACAGAAGTTCAAGTAGTTGAAAAAACTCTTTCTACAGAATTAACCAATCCAAGAAAAGAAGAGAAAAAATCTTCAGATTCTGCTGTAGTAAGTGATAAAGGCGAACCTGCAATCCAACCAGAGCTTCCCGAAGCAGTTGTGACTGATAAAGGTGAACCCGCAGTCCAAGCAGAGTTGCCAGCAGCAGTAGTCAGTGACAAAGGTGAACCTGCGATCCAGCCAGAGTTACCAGAAGCAGTTGTAAGCGCCAAAGGTGAACCTGAAGTTCAACCTGAATTGCCGGAAGCAGTTGTAACCGATAAAGGCGAATCTGCAGTTCAGCCTGCGTTACCAGAAGCTGTAGTAAGTGATAAAGGCGAACCCGAGATACAGCCTGAATTACCCGAAGCAGTTGTAAGCGCCAAAGGTGAATCTGAAGTTCAACCTGAATTGCCGGAAGCAGTTGTAACCGATAAAGGCGAACCTGCAATTCAGCCAGAGTTACCCGAAGCAGTAGTCAGTACCAAAGGTGAACCCGCAGTCCAACCTGAATTACCCGAAGCAGTAGTCAGTGCCAAAGGTGAACCCGCAGTTCAGCCTGCGTTACCAGAAGCAGTCGTGACTGATAAGGGTGAGCCTGAAGTTCAACCAGCGTTACCAGAAGCTGTAGTAAGTGACAAAGGTGGGCCTGAACAGGTAGCCCCACTTCCAGAATACACTGGTGATATTGATCAAGTAAAGCCAGATATTCCGACTGAAGAAACGAAAGAGCAGGATCCAGAAAAAACACTCGAATTAAGAAATGTTTCGGATATTGAGTTGTACAGCCAGACGAATGGGACTTATAGACAACATATTTCATTGGATGAAATTCCAAAGAATACGGATAATTACTTTGTCAAGGTAAAATCTTCGGCATTTAAAGATGTCTATCTACCAGTCGCCTCAATAACTGAAGAGGAAAGAAATGGTCAGCCAGTTTATAAAATTACAGCTAAGGCTGAGAAACTCCAGCAAGAGCAGAACAATAAATATGTCGACCATTTCACCTTCTACCTCGATAAGAAGTCTAAAGAGGAAAAGACAAACTTTACTTCCTTTAGTAATCTGGTCAAAGCTATAAACCAAAATCCCTCTGGAACCTATCATTTAGCGGCCAGCCTGAATGCTAACGAAGTGGAGCTTGATCCTGGTGATAAATCCTATATCAAGGGCACCTTTACTGGTCAGTTGATTGGTGAAAAAGATGGCAAGAATTATGCTATCTATAATTTGAAAAAACCTCTGTTTGAAAACTTGAGTGGTGCTACAGTAGAAAAACTAAGTCTAAAAAATGTTGCTATTTCAGGGAAAAATGATATTGGTTCACTGGCAAATGAAGCTACGAATGGCACAAAGATCAAACAAGTTCATGTCGATGGTGTTCTGGCTGGAGAACGTGGTATCGGTGGATTGCTTGCTAAGGCAGACCAATCAAGCATCGCAGAGAGCAGTTTCAAGGGAAGAATTGTCAATACCTATGAAACAACTGCTGCCTATAATATCGGTGGTCTGGTTGGTCATTTGACAGGAAATAAAGCTTCACTGACTAAATCAAAAGCGACAGTAGCCATTTCATCCAACACCAATAGTTCAGATCAGACTGTTGGTGGGCTAGCAGGTCTAGTAGACCAAGATGCGCATATACAGGATAGCTATGCTGAAGGTGATATCAACAATGTCAAGCACTTTGGTAGAGTTGCGGGTGTGGCTGGATATTTGTGGGATCGAAAGACGAATGAGGAACAGCATGCAGGAAGATTAACCAATGTACTAAGTGATGTCAATGTAACCAACGGGAATGCTATTACCGGTTACCACTACAATGGAATGAAGGTGAAGGACACATTCAGCAGCAAGGCGAACAGAGTATACAATGTCACCTTGGTTAGGGATGAAGTCGTCAGCAAAGAATCCTTTGAAGAAAGAGGAACAATGCTAGATGCTTCTGAAGTGACTAATAAAAAAGCAGAAATCAATCCTCTCACTCCTCCAACAGTGGAGCCCCTTTCAACAAGTGGTAGTAAAGAAAGTGATTTTTCTAAGGTGAAGCATTATCAAGCTAACCGTGCTTTGGTTTATAAGAACATTGAAAAATTGTTACCTTTCTATAACAAGGCGACCATCGTGAAATACGGAAACCTGGTCAAGGAGAACAGTCTCTTATATCAAAAAGAACTCTTGTCCGCAGTTATGATGAAGGATGACCAAGTAATCACAGATATTGTTTCTAACAAACAGACTGCAAATAAACTCTTGCTTCACTATCAGGACCATTCATCTGAGAAGCTCGATCTCAAGTACCAGACTGATTTTGCCAAGCTAGCAGAATATAGTTTAGGGGATACAGGACTCCTCTACACTCCAAATCAATTCTTGTATGACCAAGACTCTATCATTAAGCAAGTCGTACCTGACTTACAAAAGGTTGACTATAAGTCGGATGCCATCAGAAAGACACTCGGAATTTCTCCAGAGGTCAAGCAAACTGAGCTCTATCTGGAAGACCAGTTTGTCAAAACAAAACAAAATTTGGCAAACAGTTTGAAAAAACTTTTGTCAGCAGATGCTGGACTTGCTGGTGACAACTCAGTTACCAGAGGCTATCTTGTAGATAAAATCAAGAACAATAAGGAAGCCTTACTACTCGGTTTAACTTATTTAGAACGTTGGTATAACTTTAGCTATGGTCAAGTGAATGTCAAAGACCTAGTTATGTATCATCCGGACTTCTTTGGTAAAGGAAATACTTCACCACTAGATACTCTGATTGAGCTAGGTAAATCTGGCTTTAACAATCTTCTTGCTAAAAACAATGTCGATACCTATGCTATCAGTCTTGCCAGCCATCATGGAACGACAGATTTGTTTAGCACGTTGGAAAATTACCGAAAAGTCTTTCTACCAGACAAAACCAATAATGACTGGTTTAAATCACAGACCAAGGCTTACATTGTCGAAGAAAAATCCAATATCGAAGAGGTGAAAACGAAGCAAGGACTAATTGGCACCAAGTATTCTATTGGTGTCTATGACCGTATCACTAGTGCCACATGGAAATACCGCAATATGGTCTTGCCGCTCCTAACCTTGCCGGAGAAATCAGTCTTTGTCATCTCGACCATGTCTAGTCTAGGATTTGGAGCTTATGATCGTTACCGCAATAGTGACTACAAAGCTGGAGATGAACTCAATAAGTTTGTTGAAGATAATGCACGTGAAACAGCCAAGCGTCAGCGAGATCATTACGATTATTGGTATCGTATTTTAGATAAAGAAGGACGTGAAAAGCTCTATCGTACGATTCTAGTTTATGATGCCTATAAGTTTGGAGATGATACAACATCTGGAAAAGCTACAGTTGAGGCTAAGTTTGATAGTACCAATCCGGCGATGAAGAATTTCTTTGGTCCCGTGGGGAATAAAGTAGTTCACAATCATCATGGTGCTTATGCAACTGGAGATGGCGTTTACTATATGTCCTATCGTATGTTAGATAAGGATGGAGCTATCACCTATACCCATGAGATGACACATGATTCAGATCAGGATATTTACCTTGGTGGCTATGGTCGAAGAAGTGGATTAGGACCCGAGTTCTTCGCAAAAGGCTTATTGCAAGCTCCTGACCAACCAAGTGATGCAACCATTACCATCAACTCTATCTTGAAACATAAAACATCAGATAGTACAGAAGGTCAGCGATTGCAAGTGCTTGATCCAACTACAAGATTTAATAACGCAGAAGATCTTCAGAACTACGCCCACAATATGTTTGATGTCGTTTACATGTTGGAATATCTCGAAGGGCAATCTATCGTGAGACAGTTAGATGCTTATCAGAAAATGACGGCCTTGCGAAAAATCGAGAATAAATACGTGAAAGATCCTGCAGATGGAAACGATGTTTACGCTACTAACGTTGTACAAAATCTGACAGAAGAAGATGCCAAAAAATTGACTACCTTTGATAGTTTGATTACAAATAATATCTTGTCAGCTCGTGAATATAAGTCTGGGGAATATGAAAGAAACGGTTACTATACGATTAAACTCTTCGCCCCAATCTATTCGGCTCTGAGCAGTAAGGGAACTCCGGGTGATTTGATGGGACGTAGGATTGCTTATGAACTTCTGGCTGCCAAAGGCTTTAAGGATGGAATGGTACCTTATATCTCAAACCAATACGAAGAAGTTGCCAAACAAAACGGTAAAATCATCAATCTCTATGGTAAAGAACGAGGATTGGTGACAGATGATCTTGTTTTGGAAAAGGTATTTGAAGGGAAGTATTCTTCTTGGGCAGATTTCAAGAAAGCTATGTACCAAGAACGGGTGGATCAGTTTAGAAACTTGAAGCAGGTTACCTTCAACGATCCAACTAAATCTTGGGCAAGTTTTGCAAGAAAGACGATTCATAGTGTAGAAGAACTGCAGCGATTAATGGACGAAGCTGTCCGTAAGGATGCAGATGAGAATCGTTATTCTTGGGACAACTATAATCCAGAATATGATAGTGCAGTTCATAAGTTAAAGAGAGCAGTATTTAAGGCCTATCTAAATCAAACTGATGATTTTAGAAGTTCAATTTTCAAGAATAAAAAATAGTGTTTACTATTAGGAAATAAAATTAAAGAAGGTGATTACGATTGTCATTATTTAAAAAAGAACGGTTTTCAATCCGAAAAATCTGTGGGATTGTTGGTTCGGTGTTACTCGGAAGTGTCTTGGTTGCACCGTCAGTAATTCATGCTTCTACCTATCATTATGTTGAAAAAAGCGCTCTTACAAAGGAAGAACAAAGCAAGATTCAGGCAGGAATTCCTACTGATAATGAAGCAAGTTATGCTCTTATTTATCAGCAGGAAGCTCTTCCTGCAACAGGTTCATCGACTTCTGTGTTTACAGCTTTAGGTCTATTAGCTGTTGGTAGTTTAGTCCTTTTGGTTCATAAAAAGAAAAAAGTTAGTAGTTTGTTCTTAGTTACTACTATCGGACTGATTAGTCTTTCTAGTATGCAAGCACTCGATATAAGCAATCCTTTGAAAGATCCAAGTAATGAAGGAGTAGTTCAAATTGCTGGATATCGTTATATTGGATACTTACCTCTTGATGATGATGTAATCTCAGAAATTCAACATAAAGCTGAGGGGACAAAAAATGTTCCAGTATCTGAAATTCAAAGTGTTCATAATGAAGCACCTAAAGCAGAAAAACCAGAGTACACTGCTCCAGTAGGTACAGTTCCAGATGAGGCTCCTAAGGCTGAGAAACCAGAACATACAGCACCAGTTGGTGGTAATCTGGTTGAGCCGGAAGTTCATGAAAAACCAGAATACACTAAACCTGTGGGCACAGTCCCAGATGAAGCGCCTAAAGCTGAGAAACCAGAGTACACTCAACCTGTGGGTACAGTGCCTGACGAAGCACCTAAAGCTGAGAAGTCAGAGTACACTGCTCCAGTAGGCACAGTGCCTGACGTTGCTCCTAAGTATGAGAAGCCAGCATACACTGAGCCTGTAGGTATGGCTCCAGACGAAGCACCTAAAGCAGAGAAACCAGAATACACTCAACCAGTGGGCACAGTACCTGATGAAGCACCTAAAGCTGAGAAACCAGAATATACAGCACCAGTTGGTGGTAATCTGGTAGAACCTGAGGTTCAACCAGCCTTACCCGAAGCTGCTGTAACTGAAAAAGGTGAGCCGGAAGTTCAACCAGTCTTACCAGAAGCTGCTGTA
>NZ_JUUO01000047.1 GCF_001074975.1 Streptococcus pseudopneumoniae
ACATCAGCTTCAGCAAGCACATCAGCTTCAGCAAGCACATCGGCTTCAGCAAGCACATCAGCTTCAGAATCAACGTCAGCTTCAGCAAGCACATCAGCTTCAGAATCAACGTCAGCATCAGCAAGCACATCGGCTTCAGCAAGCACATCAGCTTCAGCAAGCACATCGTCTTCAGCAAGCACATCAGCATCTGAATCAACATCAGCTTCAGCAAGCACATCGGCTTCAGCAAGCACGTCAGCATCTGAATCAACATCAGCT
>NZ_JUUO01000048.1 GCF_001074975.1 Streptococcus pseudopneumoniae
CGCTTTTACACGCCTGACGGTTTTCAAGACCGTTCCCTTCAGCCGGACTTGGGTAATCCTCCATACTATTCAAATGGACCTTGTAGGACTTGAACCTACGACCACTCGGTTATGAGCCGAGAGCTCTAACCAGCTGAGCTAAAGGTCCAACAAGATCATTATAGCGGCGAAGGGGATCGAACCCCCGACCTCCCGGGTATGAACCGGACGCTCTAGCCAGCTGAGCTACACCGCCATATATCGGGAAGACAGGATTCGAACCTGCGACACCTTGGTCCCAAACCAAGTACTCTACCAAGCTG
>NZ_JUUO01000049.1 GCF_001074975.1 Streptococcus pseudopneumoniae
GCACTGCTTTGAGGTTGTAGATAAGACTGACGAAGTCAGCTCAAAACACTGTTTTGAGGTTGTGGATAGAACTGACGAAGTCAGTCACATATATAATCCAAGGCGAAGCTGACGTGGTTTGAAGAGATTTTCGAAGAGTATCAGTTATTTTGAAGAATCGTGAGGAGCCCTTTGACTCCTCTTACTTTTGTCAAAAAGCGAAAAAAATGCTACAATAAAGAGAATAAATAAAATGAGGTATTATCATGTCTAAGATTCTAGTATTTGGTCACCAAAATCCAGACTCAGATGCCATCGGGTCATCTGTAGCCTTTGCCTACCTTGCAAAAGAAGCTTACAGTTTGGATACGGAAGCTGTTGCCCTTGGAACTCCAAATGAAGAAACAGCCTTTGTCTTGAACTATTTTGGTGTGGAAGCACCGCGTGTTATCACTTCTGCTAAAGCAGAAGGCGCAGAGCAAGTTATCTTGACTGACCACAATGAATTCCAACAATCTGTATCAGATATCGCTGAAGTAGAAGTTTATGGTGTTGTAGACCACCACCGTGTGGCTAACTTTGAAACTGCAAGCCCACTCTACATGCGTTTGGAGCCAGTTGGATCAGCATCTTCAATCGTTTACCGTATGTTCAAAGAACATGGTGTAGCTGTGCCTAAAGAGATTGCAGGTTTGATGCTTTCAGGTTTGATTTCAGATACCCTTCTTTTGAAATCACCAACAACACATTCAACAGATAAAGTTATTGCTCCAGAATTAGCTGAGTTGGCTGGTGTGAACTTGGAAGAATATGGTTTGGCTATGTTGAAAGCTGGTACCAACTTGGCTAGCAAATCTGCTGAAGAATTGATTGACATCGATGCTAAGACTTTTGAACTCAACGGAAATAATGTCCGTGTGGCTCAAGTCAATACAGTCGATATCGCTGAAGTATTGGAACGCCAAGCAGAAATCGAAGCTGCAATGCAAGCTGCCAACACAGCAAATGGTTATTCTGACTTTGTCTTGATGATTACAGATATCGTCAACTCAAACTCAGAAATCCTAGCACTTGGTGCTAACATGGACAAGGTTGAAGCGGCTTTCAACTTCAAACTTGAAAACAACCATGCTTTCCTTGCTGGTGCCGTTTCACGTAAGAAACAAGTGGTACCTCAATTGACTGAAAGCTTTAATGCTTAAGATTTTAAGTCTCAGTTCAAAATTGGAAAGGCTAGTTTGCCTTATATCGAAAGGAGTTTCGGCTCCTTTTTTTCTAGGAGTGAAGTATGTTAGAAAATGGCGATTTGATTTTTGTGAGAGATGAGTCAGATATGGGACAGGCCATCCAGACTTCCACAGGTAACTATAACCATGTTGCCATTTATCTGGATGGGATGATTTACCATGCTAGTGGACAAGCTGGTGTTATCTGTCAGGAACCTGTAGACTTCTTTGAGCCAAATCATTTGTACGACATTTATGTCTACCCAGAAATGGATATCTAATCTGTGAAAGAAAGAGCTTGCAAACATCTTGGAGCTCCCTACAATGCTTCTTTCTATCCAGATGGAGCTGGTTTCTACTGTTCCCAGTATATGGCAGAAATTCTCCCCATTTTTGAAACTATTCCCATGAAATTTGGAGACAGGGAGCAGGAGATTAGTGATTTTTGGAGAGAATATTATAGAGAACTAGGTCTGCCTGTTCCTCTGAACCAAGCTGGGACCAATCCCAGTCAGTTGGCAGCATCGCCTCTGTTAGAATGTAAAGAAAGGAATCTTCATGATTCAGATTTTTAATCCATCTCGTTTGACGAGACAGCCATTTTTTGGAGAATTAATCCGCTATCTGGACCAGCATGATGATGTGATTCTACGGGAAATTAAGGCTCAATTTCCAGATGTTGCAGTTGATAAACTCATGGAAGAGTATATAAAGGCAGGTTTGATTCGTCGGGAAAATAAGCGCTATTACCTTAATATTCCTACACTTGAATCACTCGATAGTCTCGAACTGGATCAAGAGATTTTTGTTAAAGAAGATAGTCCGGTCTATCAAGCTTTGTTAGAGCAGAGTTTTGAGACGGAATTGCGTAATCAAACCAATGCAGCTATTTTAGTTGAACAGACGGACTTTGCGCGAACAAAAATGACCCTGTCCAATTATTTCTACAAGGTCAAACATCAGTATCCTTTGACAGAAAAACAGCAGGAGCTCTATGCCATTTTGGGAGATGTTAATCCTGAATATGCTCTCAAATATATGACGACTTTTTTGCTAAAATTTCTCAAAAAAGACCAGCTGATGCAGAAACGTCGTGATATTTTTGTGGATAGTTTGGTTGTTCTAGGTTATATTGTCCAAAATGAAGATGGAAAGTATGAGTTGACTGTTGATTTTGATAAGGAAAGATTAACTTTCTACTTGGTCTGATTTCTTGTTTCTGAGCACATTGTTTGACTTTCCTTAGTATTCGGTATAAACTATATGTAACCGGTAACACATATCGGAATAAACTAAAGGAGACAATCATATGTCACTTGAAAACAAATTGGAACAAGCAACAGGCGCTATCAAAGAAGGATTTGGTAAGGTTACTGGGGATAGCAAGACTGAAGCAGAAGGCGCTGTAGAAAAGACAGTTGCTAAGGCAAAAGAAGTAGTTGAAGATGCTAAAGGTGCTGTAGAAGGTGCCGTTGAAGGTTTGAAAAACGCTTTTAAATAAAAATAGAAAAAATCAAGGGTTTCGTTTCCCTTGATTTTTTTACGATCCTTACAAATAATTTTCTGCGACGGCTGCATCTCCTGGATAGGCTTCTTTCTTGCCTTGGACGATTTGGTAGCAATCTGCTCCCTTACCAGCAATAATAACTGCATCTTCAGCTTGGCTCGTAATAGCCATAGCAGCCTTGATGGCTTGCTCACGATCCGCAATTTTTTCAACAGGATGATGGATATAGCTACTAATTTCATCTGCAATGGCCATTGGGTCTTCATAGTTGGGGTCATCAGCAGTCAGAAAGACTTGGATCTCAGGGTGTTGATTGAGGAGGAGGCCAAAGTCCTTACGACGGCTTTCTCCCTTGTTTCCTGTAGAACCGAGAACCAGAGCAATCTTTCCAGTTTGATGAGTTTCAACAACATTGATGAGTTTTTTGAGACTATCACCGTTGTGGGCATAGTCGATGAAGACCTTGGCTCCATTTTTCTGGGTGAGGACTTCCATACGACCAGGAACACGGGTTGCAGCGATACCTTTTTTGATGTCCTCAAGACTAGCTCCGAGACGGAGGCAAGCAAGTCCAGCAGCAACGGCATTTTCTTGGTTGAAGTGACCAATCAGTTGGATATCATAGTCTCCAGCGAGTTTACCCATAGCTGAAAAACTAAAGGCTTTGGAATTCTCAATTTGGTTGCTCGACTGACTACCATAGAAATCATGGTCTTGATCTGCCACTTGGTCTTTCAAGACAGAAAAGTGGTCCATGTCACTGTTAACGATGACTGCTCGGCTATTTTCCATCAAGAGACGCTTGTGGTAGAAGTAGTCCTCAAAGCTAGGGTGTTCAATCGGGCCGATATGGTCTGGGCTGATATTGAGGAAAACTCCCACATCAAAGGTTAGACCATAGACACGTTTGACCAGATAGGCTTGACTGGAGACTTCCATGATGAGGTGGGTGCGGTCATTTTGCACAGCTTGATGCATCATATCAAAGAGGTCAATACTCTCAGGGGTTGTCAACGCTGATTTAAAGAAAGTTTTACCATCTAGAGTTGTGTTCATGGTCGACAACATTGCAGGTCGGTGACTTTGAGATAAAATGTTATAGGCGAAGTAGGCTGCTGTTGTCTTACCCTTAGTACCAGTAAAGGCAAGGAGTTTAAGTTTTTTCTGTGGATTCCCATAAAATTCCATAGCAATCAAACTCATGGCTTTCTTGATATCACTAACGATGATAGCAGGAATACCAACCTCATAGTCCTTTTCAGCCACATACCAATCGAGACCTTGAGAGATAGCTGAAAGAAGAAATTCCTTCTTAAAGGCAGCACCCTTGACGAAAAAGAGGCTCTTTTCTTTGGCCTTACGACTGTCATAGCAGATGGTGTCAAATACGACATGGCTGTAGTTGTAGTGATAATGTCCTTGGTCGATAATCTCGCGGAAGAGACCATCTTTCTTTAATATATCTAATACGGTTTCAATCTTTATCATACTTTCTATTGTAAACCGAAAGTCGTAAATTTACAAGTAACAAGGAAAAGTTTATAATGGAAGATAAGGAGCTTTTTCCTAGTTATCAAAATTGAATGAGGAATCTATGTCGCACGAAAACAATCACCAGCAGGCCCAGATGTTACGGGGGACTGCTTGGCTAACGGCTAGTAATTTTATCAGTCGCCTACTCGGGGCTATTTACATCATCCCCTGGTATATCTGGATGGGATCTTATGCAGCTACAGCCAATGGTCTCTTTACCATGGGCTACAATATCTATGCCTGGTTCTTGCTGGTTTCAACAGCGGGAATTCCAGTTGCGGTGGCCAAGCAAGTGGCCAAGTACAATACCATGCGAGAAGAGGAGCATAGCTTTGCCCTGATTCGGAGCTTTTTAGGCTTTATGACAGGACTAGGCCTCGTTTTTGCCCTAATCTTGTATGTCTTTGCTCCTTGGCTAGCAGACTTATCTGGCGTGGGCAAAGACCTGATCCCAATCATGCAAAGCTTGGCTTGGGCGGTCTTGATTTTCCCATCTATGAGTGTTATCCGAGGTTTCTTCCAAGGAATGAATAACCTGAAACCTTATGCCATGAGTCAAATTGCTGAACAGGTCATTCGTGTTATCTGGATGCTCTTGGCTACCTTTATCATCATGAAGCTGGGTTCAAAAGATTATCTATCAGCAGTTACCCAGTCTACCTTTGCTGCCTTTGTCGGCATGGTAGCCAGTTTTGCAGTTTTGATCTATTTCCTTGCCAAAGAAGGTTTACTTAAAAGAGTCCTTGAAACAGGGGATAAGATTAACAGCAAGCGTCTTTTGGTCGACACCATTAAGGAAGCCATTCCTTTTATCTTGACTGGTTCGGCTATTCAGCTTTTCCAAATCTTGGACCAAAATACCTTTATCAATAGCATGAAGTGGTTTACCAACTATAGTAATGAAGACTTAATTGTCATGTTTTCTTATTTCTCAGCCAATCCTAATAAAATCACTATGATTTTGATTTCTGTTGGAGTTTCAATTGGGAGCGTCGGCTTGCCGCTTTTGACTGAAAACTATGTTAAGGGGGACTTGAAGGCGGCTTCTCGTCTAGTTCAGGACAGCATCACTATGTTTTTCCTATTCTTGCTACCAGCAACGGTTGGAGTAGTCATGGTAGGAGAACCTCTTTATACAGTCTTCTATGGCAAACCAGATAGTTTGGCCATGGGCTTGTTTGTCTTTGCAGTTTTGCAGTCTACTATTTTAGGCCTGTACATGGTTTTGTCACCAATGCTTCAGGCCATGTTCCGCAACCGAAAGGCCGTTCTCTACTTTATCTATGGTTCGATTGCCAAGTTGGTATTGCAAATTCCAACTATTGCTCTTTTCCACAGTTATGGTCCTTTGATTTCCACAACTATCGGTCTCATCATTCCTAATGTCTTGATGTATCGGGATATTTGTAAGGTAACAGGTGTTAAGCGCAAGGTGATTGTGAAGCGAATCATTTTAATCAGTTTGTTAACTCTTTTCATGTTTCTAGTAGTTGGGACATTGCAGTGGATTTTAGGATTTGTCTTCCAACCAAGTGGACGTTTGTGGAGTTTCCTATACGTAGCCCTTGTTGGTGCCATGGGTGGCGGTGTTTATGGATTCTTGAGTCTCCGTACCCATTTGTTGGATAAGGTGATTGGAAAAGCCCAAGCAGATCGCTTACGAATCAAATTAAAGTTAACTTAAAAAACATTTATAAATAAAAGGGATAATTTGAACATTTCTACCATGAAATGCTTGGATTATTCTCTTTTTTATTAATTTGTAGAATAATAACTAAAGTTTGTAGATAGTAATTTAATTTTTCTTAATTTTTACTTAAAAAACTATTGACTAAATAAAACTCAAGTTGTATAATAAGACAAATATTTAAATCAGGAGGTTCTGGAGATGAAAAAGTCTAAAGCCAAGTATGCAGCACTTGCAGGTGTCGTGTTAAGTGCAGGTATTTTATTGAGCGCGTGTGGAAATTCTAGCACAGGGTCAAAAACATATAACTATGTTTACGTAAGTGATCCATCAAGTTTGAACTATCTAGCAGAAAACCGTGCAACAACCAATGATATCGTGGTTAATTTAGTAGATGGTCTAATGGAAAATGACCAGTATGGGAACTATATCCCATCCTTGGCAGAGGATTGGAGTGTTTCTCAAGATGGTTTGACCTATACCTACAAACTACGTAAAGATGCTAAATGGTACACTGCAGATGGGGAAGAATACGCACCTGTAACTGCCCAAGATTTTGTCACTGGTTTGAAATATGCGGCTGATAAAAAATCAGAAGCCTTGTACTTAGTGCAAGAATCCGTTGCTGGTTTAGATGACTATATCACTGGTAAAACAACAGACTTTTCAACTGTCGGAGTTAAGGCTCTCGATGACCAGACAGTTCAATATACCTTGACACGACCAGAATCTTACTGGAACTCAAAAACAACATCAACTATTCTCTTCCCAGTCAATGCAGATTTCTTGAAATCAAAAGGGGATGATTTTGGTAAGGTAGACCCATCTAGCATTTTGTACAATGGACCTTTCTTGATGAAATCCTTTGTTTCAAAATCTGTCATCGAATTCAAGAAAAATCCTAACTACTGGGATGCTAAAAATGTCTTTGTAGATGATGTGAAATTGGCCTATTATGATGGTAGTGACCAAGATGCACTGGCTCGTAACTATGTAGAGGGAGCCTATAGTTACGCTCGTCTCTATCCAAATAGTTCAAGTTTTGAAGGGATTAAAGAGAAGAATAAGGATAATATCATCTATAGCTTGCAAGATGCTACTTCTTACTTCTTAAACTTTAACCTGGATAGAAAATCTTATAAATTCACTTCAAAAACAAGTGATGCTGAAAAGAAATCGACTCAGGAAGCGGTTCTTAATAAAAACTTCCGTCAAGCTATTAACTTTGCCTATGATCGTACAGCTTACGGGGCTCAATCTCAAGGAGAGGATGGTGCAACTAAGATTTTACGTAACCTAGTCGTTCCTCCAAACTTCGTAAGTATCAATGGAAAAGACTTTGGTGAAGTAGTGGCTTCTAAGATGGTGAATTATGGCAAGGAATGGCAAGGAATCAACTTTGCAGATGCCCAGGATCCATACTACAATCCAGAAAAAGCCAAGGCTAAATTTGCAGAAGCTAAGAAAGAACTCCAAACAAAAGGAGTCCAATTCCCTATCCACTTGGATATGACAGTTGACCAAGCTGCTAAAAAGGGTGTTCAAGAGGCAAATTCTATGAAGCAATCTATTGAAGCAGCCTTAGGTGCAGAGAACGTTGTAATTGATATTCAACAACTCACTACTGAAGATTATGACAATACAAGCTATTTGGCTCAGACCGCAGCTCAGAAGGATTATGATCTTTACAACGGTGGTTGGGGTCCTGATTATCAAGATCCTTCAACCTACCTTGATGTCTTAAACATTAATTCTGGTGGTTTGTTGCAAAATCTAGGTTTAGAGCCAGGTGAAGCCAATGACAAGGCCAAGGCTGTTGGATTGGATGTCTACACTCAAATGTTGGAGGAAGCTAATAAGGAACAAGATCTTGTAAAACGCTATGAAAAGTATGCTGAGATCCAAGCATGGTTGGTAGATAGCGCTTTAGCAATTCCAAATGTTTCTAAGGGTGGAACACCAGTATTGAGAAAAACTGTTCCTTTCTCAGAACCATATTCATTAGCTGGTAATAAAGGTATTGAATCATATAAATACCTCAAAGTACAAGATAAGACAGTCACAAAAGACGAATATGAAAAAGCCAAAGAAAAATGGCTAAAAGAAAAAGAAGAATCTAATAAAAAAGCTCAAGAAGAATTAGCAAAACACGTCAAATAAGGATTTTTCCAGAAAAACGATGGTTTCGAAAGAAGCTGTCGTTTTTTATATAGTTTGAAACTATAACTAGCTCTTGAAAAGAAGAAAATGAGTTGATGAAAATAAGTGGTACAATAGTTACTATAGATTTGGAGGAATTGTATGAGCAAGGAATTACACATTAACACAATTTTGGCCCAGGCGGGTATCAAGTCAGATGAAGCGACAGGAGCTTTGGTGACACCGCTTCATTTTTCAACGACCTATCAGCATCCAGAGTTTGGTCAATCTACTGGGTTTGACTATACGCGCACTAAAAACCCAACTCGCAGTAAGGCGGAAGAAGTCTTGGCGGCTATTGAGTCAGCAGACTATGCTCTAGCGACTAGCTCAGGTATGTCAGCTATTGTACTGGCCTTTAGCGTCTTTCCGGTAGGAAGTAAGGTCTTGGCGGTCCGTGACCTTTATGGAGGTTCTTTCCGCTGGTTCAATCAAGTGGAGCAGGAAGGCCGTTTCCATTTTACCTATGCCAATACAGAAGAAGAGTTGATTGCTGAGCTGGAAAATGATGTGGATGTTCTCTATATCGAAACCCCAACCAACCCCTTGATGTTGGAATTTGACATAGAAAAACTAGCAAAATTGGCTCATGCTAAGGGTGCCAAAGTGGTGGTGGACAATACCTTCTACAGCCCTATCTACCAACGCCCGATTGAAGATGGAGCGGATATCGTTCTTCATTCAGCAACCAAATATCTAGCAGGTCACAATGATGTCTTGGCTGGTGTGGTTGTGACCAATAGTTTGGAACTATACGAGAAGCTTTTCTACAATCTCAATACGACAGGGGCAGTCTTGTCTCCATTTGACAGTTATCAATTGATTCGTGGTCTCAAGACCTTGTCTCTTCGTATGGAGCGCTCAACAGCCAATGCTCAAGAAGTGGTCGCCTTTTTGAAGGATTCTCCAGCAGTCAAGGAAGTTCTCTACACTGGTCGAGGGGGGATGATTTCCTTTAAAGTAGCGGATGAAACACGCATTCCTCACATTTTGAACAGCCTCAAGGTCTTCTCTTTTGCGGAAAGTTTGGGTGGGGTAGAAAGTCTCATTACTTATCCAACGACGCAAACTCATGCTGATATTCCAGCAGAAGTGCGCCATTCTTATGGTTTGACAGATGACCTCTTGCGCTTGTCTATTGGTATTGAGGATGCTAGAGATTTGATTGCAGATTTGCGCCAAGCCTTGGAAGGATAAGACAAAGATGGGAAAATATGATTTTACAAGCCTGCCCAATCGTTTAGGGCACCATACCTATAAATGGAAAGAGGCAGAAACGGATAGTGAAGTCTTGCCAGCTTGGATAGCGGATATGGACTTTGTAGTCTTGCCTGAAATCCGCCAAGCCGTGCAAACTTACGCTGATCAACTGGTTTATGGTTATACTTATGCCAGTGAAGAGTTAATCAAGGAAGTTCAAAAGTGGGAAGCTACACAACACGGTTACCACTTTGATAAAGAGGCCCTTGTCTTCATCGAGGGTGTGGTACCAGCCATCTCAACAGCTATTCAAGCCTTTACAAAAGAAGGCGAAGCGGTTCTGATTAACACACCTGTCTATCCACCTTTTGCTCGCAGTGTCAAGTTGAATAATCGTAGATTGATTACTAATTCTTTGGTGGAAAAGGATGGTCTGTTTGAGATTGACTTTGATCAACTGGAGAAGGATTTGGTGGAAGAGAATGTTAAACTTTATATCCTATGCAATCCTCACAATCCTGGTGGACGTGTGTGGGAAAAAGAAGTCTTGGAGAAGATTGGTCAACTCTGCCAAAAACACGGTGTTTTGCTAGTTTCAGATGAAATTCACCAAGATTTGGCCCTCTTTGGTCATAAGCACCATTCCTTCAATACCATCAATCCTGACTTTAAAGAATTGGCTATCGTCTTGAGTAGTGCCACTAAAACATTTAATATTGCTGGGACAAAAAATTCCTATGCAGTCATTGAAAATCCTAAGTTGAGACTGGCTTACCAGAAACGCCAGTTGGCCAATAACCAGCATGAAATTTCAGGCTTGGGTTATTTGGCGACAGAAGCTGCCTATCGATACGGTAAAGATTGGTTAGAGGAACTCAAGCAAGTCTTTGAAGACCATATCAATTATGTGGTAGATTTATTTGGAAAAGAGACTAAAATCAAGGTTATGAAGCCGCAAGGAACCTACTTGATTTGGCTTGATTTTTCAGCCTATGATCTGACTGATGAAAGATTGCAAGAGCTGTTGAGAAATGAAGCTAAGGTTATCCTCAACCGTGGTTTGGATTTTGGGGAGGAAGGAAGTCTCCATGCCCGCCTCAATGTAGCTATGCCTAAATCTCTGCTGCAAGAAGTTTGTCAGCGGATTGTGACAACTTTTGCTAAACTTTAAAAATCCAGCCTTCTAGGAGAAAAGTCTTCCTAGGAGGCTATTTTCGTAGGGAATATGGTATAATGAAAAGATAAGGTACAGGTAAAAATATGGCTAAATTGATTCCGGGGAAAATCCGTATCGAAGGCGTTGCCCTTTATGAAACTGGTAAAGTTGACATCATCAAGGAAAAGAATAATCGGCTCTACGCTCGCGTTGCAGAAGAAGAACTGCGCTATAGTTTAGAGGATGATTTGGTTTTTTGTGCTTGCGATTTTTTCCAAAAGAGGGGCTACTGTGTGCATTTGGCAGCGTTGGAGCATTTTCTTAAAAATGATGAGCGTGGTCAGGAAATCTTGCAGAGTCTGGAAGAAGGTCATGAGGAAAAAGAAGCCGTTGAAACCAAGGTGACCTTGGGTGGCAAATTTTTAGATCGAATCTTGTCTCCAAGCCCAGACCGAGCATATGAATTATCGGCTGTGGGGCAGGTGGAAGCAGGAACCAATCATATCTTGTGGACCTTGAGAATCGGGCAAATCAATAGTCAAAAATACTATGTCATTCGGGATATCCCACTCTTTTTAAAAGTTGTCGAGCAGAGAAAGTCGTATATGATTGGCAAGGTCTATGAGGAGTCCTTGTCTTGGGAATCCTTTGATGAGGCCAGCCAAGAGCTTCTGACTTTCTTGCGAGGACTGATGGAGGAAGGACAGGCTCCAGACCTCTTTTTCCAAAATCAAGGTCGGCACCTCTTTTTCCCTCTGACCTTTTTTGAGCAGGGTGTGAATTTACTGATGACCTTGTCCCATTTTCAATTTGACCACCAAGTGGATAGCTATCAGGTTTTCTTTTTTCAGGATATGCATGCTGATGCTAATTTATTTGCCTTTACAGTAACAGAATACTCGGATTATTTTGAAATGGAAATCAGCGAGAGTCCACGGGTCAA
Source organism: Streptococcus pseudopneumoniae (assembly GCF_001074975.1). Lineage (GTDB taxonomy): Bacteria > Bacillota > Bacilli > Lactobacillales > Streptococcaceae > Streptococcus > Streptococcus pseudopneumoniae_D. The sequence continues at coordinate 11,431 of NZ_JUUO01000049.1, forward strand.
TGCCTTTTATCAGGGAGCTGTGCTGTTTCATAAAGGACAGGTTTATTTTCTAACAGATCAGCAGACGCGTCTTCTCCAGGAAATCAAAGCACTGCCTTTGGATCAGCATGGAAAGAAGTATCTACAATTTGATAGTAGTGATCGAGATAAGTTAGCTTCTTGTTTAACTCTTTTTAGCCAAATGGGGACCGTTTCAGCTCCAGAACGCTTACAAATCAAAACTTTTGCGCCCTCTTTTTACTTTGATAGGGAAGAGGATAATCGGATTCGTTTAGAAATTCAATTTGATTATGGAAATAGACAGGTATCTAGCAGACAAGAGCTAGAAGAATTACCATTTTCGAGTGATGCTGATTTAGAAGAAAGAGTTTTCCAAGTCTGTTTGGTTGCAGGTTTTGAAGCAGACTTTCAATCTTGGCGTCAGGCCCTAAAAGCGGAGTCTGTTTATCATTTCTTCCACGAAATCATTCCAGTATTTGAAAAACTCGGGAATGTTGACCTATCAGACAAGTTAGAAGAACTCTATAGCCTAGCAAGCCCTCAAGTGCAGATTGCTTCCAAGGGAGGCCTCTTGGAAATCCAGTTTGATTTTCAAGATATTGCCCAAGAGGAAATTGACCAAGCCATGCAGGCCTTGGTTGCCAACAAGGATTTTTACATTGACTCGTCCAATCAAGTTTACTTTTTTGATGAAGAAACTAAGAAAATTCGCCAAAATCTACAGGAACTGGGGCAGCTTGAATTAAAAGATGGGGCTTTGCAGGCTCGAAAATCCTTGGCCTACAGTTTAGCTCATCTCTTTGAAGGGCGTGACCGTGTTTCTTTTTCACAAGAATTCCAGAATCTGGCCCAGGATTTGACGCATCCAGAGGATTTTCCTCGACAGGCAACTCAGGTTCAGGCTGATTTACGAGATTATCAGGAAAAGGGAATCGGCTGGCTGCAAATGCTCCATCATTATGGTTTTGGTGGAATTTTGGCTGATGATATGGGACTTGGTAAAACCCTGCAGACTATTGCTTTTTTGACCAGTCAAGTGACAAAAGAAAGTCGAGTTTTGATTTTAGCACCGTCAGGTTTAATCTACAACTGGGCAGATGAATTTCAGAAATTTGCTCCACAGTTGGATGTGGCTGTTGTTCATGGTTTGAAATCTGGTCGAGAAGAGATTCTTGTCGAGAGCCATCAAATCTATGTGACTAGTTATGCTACCTTCCGTCAGGACAGTGATCTTTATCAGGGGATGGCCTTTGACTTCCTTTTCTTAGATGAGGCTCAGGTAATGAAGAACGCCCAGACCAAGATTGCTCAGACCTTGAGACAGTTTGTGGTGCCGTCAGTTTTTGCCCTGTCAGGGACTCCTATTGAAAACCATCTAGGTGAGCTGTGGTCTATTTTCCAAATCGTCATGCCAGGACTTTTGCCAAGCAAGAAAGAATTTACGAAATTGCCAGCTGAGCGCGTGGCTCAGTTTATCAAACCTTTCGTGATGCGGCGCAAGAAAGAAGAAGTTCTGACCGAATTGCCAGACTTGATCGAAGTAGTTTATAAGAATGAACTGGAAGACCAGCAAAAGGCTATTTATCTAGCCCAGTTGCAACAGATGCGAGAACGTTTGGCTCAAGTTTCAGATCAGGAATTTCAGCGAAGTCGGGTGGAAATCTTGTCTGGTCTGATGCGCTTGCGTCAAATCTGTGACACTCCTTCCCTCTTTATGGAGGATTATCAGGGCGCCAGTGGCAAACTGGATAGTCTTCGAGACCTGCTGGTCCAGGTGGCAGACGGCGGACACCGTGTCTTGATTTTCTCGCAGTTCAAGGGAATGTTAGAGAAAATTGAACAAGAACTGCCAGACTTGGGCTTGACATCCTTTAAAATTACAGGTTCAACCCCAGCCAAGGAAAGACAAGACATGACCAAGGCCTTTAACCAAGGGGAAAGAGATGCCTTTCTGATTTCCCTCAAGGCTGGTGGTGTCGGTCTTAACCTGACAGGTGCTGATACGGTTATCTTGGTTGACCTTTGGTGGAATCCTGCGGTGGAAGCGCAAGCTATTGGCCGTGCCCATCGGATGGGTCAGGAAGAAACGGTTGAGGTTTATCGCTTGGTGACCAAGGGAACCATTGAAGAAAAAATTCAGGAACTCCAAGAACAGAAGAAACATCTGGTGTCACAAGTATTGGACGGCACAGAGTCACGTGGCAGTCTGACCCTAGCAGAAATTAGAGAAATTTTGGGAATTTCTGAAGCCAGCACTTGAAAAATCAAGACAATACGCTATAATGAAGTGTTGAAAGGAAATAGAAAATGAAACAAGAACGATTTCCATTGGTGTCAGATGACGAGGTCATGCTGACTGAAATGCCAGTCATGAACTTGTACGATGAGTCTGATCTGATCAGTAATATCAAGGGTGAGTATCGAGATAAAAATTATTTAGAATGGGCTCCTATTACTGAAGAGGTGCCAGTAAAACCGATTGAAAAGCAAGTCGAGAAACCTAAAAAAGCTCCTTTAGGGGTAAAAAAAGAAGGAAAGAGCTATGCGGAGGTGGCGCGTGAAGAAGCGCGTGCAGACTTGAAAAAGAAACGCTCTGCTAACTATCTAACTCAGGATTTCAGCCGTGCGAGACGTCATTCTAAATCAGGCCTTCTTAGACAGGGCAATCAACCGACAGCGCCTTTCCAAAAGGAAAACCCTGGTGAATTTGTCAAATATAGCCAAAAATTGACCCAGTCTCATTATATCTTGGCGGAAGAAGTTCATTCTATCCCTACCAGGAATGAAGAAGTGTCAGCACCTGCTCCAAAGAAAAACAACTATGATTTTCTAAAGAAGAGCCAAATCTACAATAAAAAAAGTAAACAAACAGAACAAGAACGTCGGGTTGCCCAAGAGTTGAATCTGACCAGAATTACAGAATAGGGGAGAAAACATGCCAAAGACATATCATTTTATCGGAATTAAAGGATCAGGGATGAGTGCCTTGGCCTTGATGTTGCACCAAATGGGGCATAAGGTACAGGGATCAGATGTTGAAAAGTACTACTTTACCCAACGCGGTCTTGAGCAGGCAGGAATTACTATTCTTCCTTTTGATGAAAAGAACCTAGGCGGTGATATGGAAATTATCGCTGGAAATGCCTTTCGTCCAGATAACAACGTCGAAATTGCTTATGCGGATCAAAATGGTATCAGCTACAAACGTTATCATGAGTTCCTTGGTAGCTTTATGAGTGACTTTGTTAGCATGGGAGTAGCAGGAGCGCATGGAAAAACTTCAACGACAGGTATGTTGTCTCATGTCTTGTCTCACATCACAGACACTAGCTTCTTGATTGGGGATGGGACAGGTCGTGGTTCGGCCAATGCCAAATATTTTGTCTTTGAATCTGACGAATATGAGCGTCACTTCATGCCTTACCACCCAGAATACTCTATTATCACCAACATTGACTTTGATCATCCAGACTATTTCACAAGTCTAGAGGATGTTTTCAATGCCTTTAATGACTATGCCAAACAAATTACCAAGGGTCTTTTTGTCTATGGTGAAGATGCAGAATTGCGTAAAATTACGTCTGATGCACCAATTTATTATTATGGTTTTGAAGCAGAAGGCAATGATTTTGTAGCTAGTGAGCTTCTTCGTTCAACAACTGGTTCAACCTTCACCGTTCACTTCCGTGGTCAAGACTTGGGGCAATTCCACATCCCAACCTTTGGTCGTCACAATATCATGAATGCGACAGCCGTTATCGGATTGCTTTACACAGCAGGATTTGATTTGAACTTGGTGCGTGAGCACTTGAAAACATTTGCCGGTGTTAAGCGTCGTTTCACTGAGAAAATTGTCAATGACACAGTGATTATCGATGACTTTGCCCACCATCCAACAGAAATTATTGCGACCTTGGATGCGGCTCGTCAGAAATACCCAAGCAAGGAAATTGTAGCAGTCTTCCAACCGCATACCTTTACAAGAACCATTGCCTTGTTGGACGAATTTGCTCATGCTTTGAACCAAGCGGATGCTGTTTACCTAGCGCAAATTTATGGGTCAGCTCGTGAAGTAGACCATGGTGACGTTAAGGTAGAAGACCTAGCCCAAAAAATCAACAAAAAACACCAAGTGATCACTGTTGAAAATGTTTCACCACTCCTTGACCATGACAATGCTGTCTATGTCTTTATGGGAGCAGGAGATATCCAAACCTATGAATACTCATTTGAGCGTCTCTTGTCTAACTTGACAAGCAATGTTCAGTAGGATATTCTTATGGAAATTCCAATTAAGATCATTCAGGCAAGTAAGTCTGATTTGCCTGAGATAGAGGCACTTCAGCCCCCGTCTTTTCCAGCTGAAAAGCAGCTGACTTCCCATATCTTAGAAGAAAGTATCCGTAAGTGTGCGGATACCTTTCTTCTAGCTAGGGATGAAAATCAACTTTTAGGCTATATTCTATCAAGTCCCCAGTCAGACAATCCGCAATGTCTAAAAGTACATTCTTTAGTCATTGAGTCTGACCATCAGAGACAGGGCTTGGGAACACTTCTTCTTGCAGCCTTGAAAGAGGTGGCAGTTGAGCTGGATTACAAGGGGATTCGTTTGAAGAGTCCTGATGAGTTGCTTTCATACTTTGAAATGAACGGTTTTATTGATGAAGAAACTTCCCTTTATGCAACTAGCCAGGGTTTTAGTATGATTTGGTTTAATCCCTTTTATCTGGAGGTACAATGAAAATCAGACAAGCAAGATTAGAAGATTTGGATCGGATTGTCGAGATTGAACTAGAGAATTTCTCGGTAGAAGAAGCTATTCCTCGCACTGTTTTTGAGGCGCATTTGCGAGAAATTCAGACCTCTTTTCTGGTTGCAGAAAAAGAAGGTAGAATCATGGGTTATATAGAAGGGCCAGTTGGCCCCCACCGCCATCTGCAAGACCAGTCTTTTACAGAAGAAATAAAAGACTATAGTCATGAGCCTGGTGGATATATCTCTGTGACATGTCTGTCTATTGCCAAGGAGGCACAGGGCCTCGGACTGGGTAAGAAATTGCTAACAGCTTTGAAAGAAGTTGCTCTTGAAGATGAGAGAGAAGGCATTAACCTAACCTGTCATGACTATCTCATCGCCTACTATGAAAAACACGGATTTGTCAACGAAGGCTTATCCCAGTCAACCTTTGCAGGGGAAACTTGGTATGATATGGTCTGGGAAGCTAAAAAATAGGCAAGACAAGGCATCATAGGTTGCTTTTCCTAGACTTTTAAGATATAATATTATGGATTGTCAACGAGGAGGAAAAACTTTTGAGTGAAAAGTCAAGAGAAGAAGAAAAATTAAGCTTTAAAGAGCAGATTTTACGAGATTTAGAACGAGTTAAAAAACATGAAGAAGATCAGGAAGAAGTTGATTTAGCTTCAATAAAACCCCAATTTTCTTCTAAAAATGACCAGTCGATAGAAGAGCTAATGGAAGATTCTCTATCAGCTGTAGAGGAGATTATGAGAAAAGCTCCTACCGTGCCTACTCACCCAAGTCAAGATGTACCAGCTTCTCCAGCAGATGAGATTCAAAGAGAAACTCCTGGTGTTCCAAGTCATCCAAGTCAAGATGTGCCTTCTTCTCCCGCAGAAGAGGCTGTAAGACAAGCTCCACTTGCTTCTAGTCATCCGAGTCAAGAAGGACCTTCTGCTCCATCAGCGGAGGGAGTATCAAGACCAACTCCAGGACCTATTAGTCCTAGAAAAGTAGAAAAGGAATTTAATGAAATCCCAACGAGGGTAGCTGTTTCTTATAAGACAGAAGGTCAGAGAGAGGTAAAAAGAGAAGTTCCTACTTCAAAACCAGTAGTGGAAAAGAAAGCTGTAGAAGAAATGCCTGCAACTCCACGTCGTAGCCGTCGTGATACAGTTCAACCTACTAAGAAGAAAAAATCTGGCTTCAAGGCCTTCTTCATTTCTCTACTGATTTTCCTTGCCTTGATTTCGGCAGGTGGTTACTTCGGTTATCAGTATGTTCAGTCATCTTTACAGCCTGTTGATGCTGATTCTAAGCAATATGTAACGGTGCAAATCCCAGAAGGGGCTAATGTTCAAGAAATCGGTAAGACACTTGAAGATGCCGGCTTGATTAAACACGGTTTAGTTTTTGGCTTGTATGCTAAGTACAAAAATTATGCTGATTTGAAATCAGGTTACTATAATTTGCAAAAGAGTATGAGTACAGAAGATATCATCCATGAATTGCAAAAAGGTGGAACAGCTGAAGCTCAAGAACCTGCGCTTGCGAATTTAACAATTCCAGAAGGTTATACGATTGATCAAATGGCACAAGCGGTAGGTCAATTGCAAGGTGACTTCAAAGAGCCTTTGACAGCGGATGCTTTCCTAGCAAAAGTTCAAGATGATAGCTTTATCAGTCAAGAAGTTGCCAAATATCCTAGTCTACTTGAAAGCTTGCCTACAAAGGAAAGTGGAGCTCGTTACCGTTTGGAAGGTTTCCTTTTCCCAGCTACTTACTCTATCAAGGAAAGCACAACTGTTGAAAGCTTGATTGATGAGATGTTGGCAGCTATGGATAAAACTTTGGCACCTCATTATAGTACTATTAAGTCTAAGAATTTGACGGTCAATGAATTGTTGACAATAGCTTCACTTGTCGAAAAAGAAGGTGCTAAGACTGACGATCGTAAGTTGATTGCAGGTGTATTCTACAATCGCTTGAATCTTGGTATGCCACTTCAAAGCAATATTGCCATCTTGTATGCCCAAGGCAAACTTGGTCAGAAGATTAGTCTTGCTGACGATGCTGGAATTGATACATCGATTAATTCACCATACAATGTCTATACAAATCTAGGCCTCATGCCTGGTCCGGTAGATAGTCCAAGTTTGGATGCCATTGAGGCAAGTATCAACCAGACTAAGAGTGAAAATCTTTACTTTGTTGCAGATGTGACAGATGGTAAGGTCTACTATGCTAGCAATAAAGAAGAACATGATCGTAATGTCGCTGAACATGTCAATAGCAAGTTAAACCAAACAAACTAAAATTATGTGATACTTCACATAATTTTCTTTAGAGAATATCATTAGAAGAAAGTTGAGAAAAATGGCAGAAAAAACATATCCTATGACCCTTGCGGAAAAGGAAAAACTTGAAAAAGAATTAGAAGAATTGAAATTGGTCCGCCGTCCAGAAGTGGTAGAACGCATTAAGATTGCTCGTTCCTACGGTGACCTTTCTGAAAACAGTGAATACGAAGCAGCTAAGGATGAACAAGCTTTTGTCGAAGGACAAATCTCTAGCTTGGAAACAAAAATCCGCTATGCTGAAATCGTCAATAGCGACTCAGTTGCCCAAGACGAAGTAGCGATTGGCAAAACAGTCACTATCCAAGAAATTGGTGAGGACGAAGAAGAAGTTTATATTATCGTAGGTTCAGCTGGTGCGGATGCCTTTGCAGGTAAAGTTTCAAATGAAAGCCCAATTGGACAAGCCTTGATTGGCAAGAAAACAGGTGACACAGCAACCATTGAAACACCTGTTGGTAGCTATGATGTAAAAATTTTGAAGGTTGAAAAAACAGCCTAAAAACAGAAAAAAGGAGTGGGGAGGCAGTGCGCTTCACTCACTCCTTTTTCCATTTTAAATTGAATTGGAGACTATATGAGTTCAAAGAAGAAAAAAAATAAGATGGAGCGTGGTCTGACCAATCGTCATGTACAGGTTATGGCCATTGCGGGAACAATTGGAACAGGACTCTTCTTGGGGGCAGGTCGCTCTATTAGCCTAACAGGTCCTTCCATTGTACTGATTTATATGATTACTGGGGCTTTTATGTTCCTCATGATGCGTGCGGTTGGGGAAATGCTCTACCAAGACCCTGAGCAACATACCTTTATCAACTTTATCACGCGCCATTTGGGTAAGGGCTGGGGCTATTTCTCAGTATGGTCTTACTGGTTATCTGTTGTCTTTATCGGTATGGCAGAAATCACTGCTATCGCACATTATGTTCAATTTTGGTTCCCAACTTGGCCGAGTTGGATGATTGAGATTGGATTTTTGACCATTCTAGCCTTGGTTAATCTGATTGCGGTGAAGCTCTTTGGAGAAGTTGAGTTTTGGTTTGCTATGGTTAAGATTGTGGCTATTTTAGCTATGATTGCAACAGGGGTCTTTATGGTCTTGACAGGCTTTAAGACACCTCATGGAGTAGCAAGTTTGGCTAATATTGCTGATAATTTCTCCCTCTTCCCAAATGGTGGAGTGAACTTTGTCATGGCCTTCCAGATGGTATTCTTTGCCTACCTCATGATTGAGTTTATCGGGGTGACGACTTCAGAAACCAAAAATCCACGTCAGGTCTTACCAAAAGCCGTTAAGGAAATTCCTTTGCGTATAGCCTTTTTCTATGGAGGTGCCCTATTAGCCATTATGGCTATCATTCCTTGGCGTGAACTTGCATCGGCTGATTCTCCCTTTGTAACGGTGTTTGAATTGGCTGGAATCAAGTGGGCAGCAGCCTTGATTAACTTCGTCGTTTTGACCTCAGCAGCATCTGCTCTTAACTCAACCCTTTATTCAACAGGGCGTCATTTGTATCAGATTGCCCATGATTCGCCAAATCGCTTCCTCAAAGCAATTAAAGCAGATACTCTTTCTCGCCACAATGTGCCACAAAATGCCATCATCGCTTCAGCAATCTTGATTGCCCTAGCAGCCTTTATTAATGTCTTGCCAGGTGTTTCGGATGCCTTTGCCTTGATTACGGCATCATCATCCGGTGTTTATATCGCCATTTATATCTTGATTATGGTGGCTCACCTTAAATACCGCAAGTCGTCAGACTTTATGGTAGATGGCTATCTCATGCCCCATTATCGTTTCTTAAATCCTTTAACCATGCTCTTCTTTGTCTTTGTCTTTGTAACCCTCTTTTTACAAGAGTCTACATTTGTAGGAGCAATCGGTTCAGCTATCTGGATTATTGGTTTTGGGATTTACAGTCAGTGGAAATTTAGAAAATAGATTAGGACTCATCAACTCAGGTTGGTGGGTTTTTGTTAATAAAATATTACAAAATGACATTTATATATTGCATCAAGTTAGATATATGATATAATAATGTTAAAAAGAGGCGCAACTTTTTAAAACTATAAGGAGGACGAAGGTGGCTAAAAATTTAAAATTAAAATTAGCTCGGGTAGAGCTTGATTTAACTCAAGGTCAACTAGCAGATGCTGTCGGGGTGACGCGCCAGACTATTGGTTTGATAGAAGCGGGGAAATACAATCCCAGTCTTTCGCTCTGCCAGTCCATTTGCAGATGTTTAGGGAAAAGCCTAGACCAACTATTTTGGGAGGAAGAAGATGAAAAATAGATTTTATTATTATCAATTACTAGACGAAAGAGAAGAACAACTGATCAATAAAGCGGGGTCTGAAAGTTTCTATATCTGTATCGCTTTGTCGCTCCTATCTTATATCATTTCAGTATTAGCACCAAGCCTTTTTAATTCTAATATGCTCCTCATCATTATCATCATAGGAACTTTTTACTTTTTTAACCGTGCTCGGAATCTCGGAGTGAGCTACTATAGTCGTTTTCATTTTACGATTTTGGGTTGTTTTTTCCTAACCTTGGCTATTACGGCTCTTTTGATGTTACAGAATTATCAATTCAACATAGAAATTTATCAGCACAATCCTTTGAACGTTAAATACCTATCTGCTTGGGCAATTACTTATGTCATTTACCTTCCCTGGGTCTTTATTGGCAATCTTGGTCTTAAGAGCTATGGCGAATGGGCTCAGAAAAAGTTTGAACAAGACATGGATGAACTGGAGAGTGGAGAATAGCTTGTTACACTTTTTTCAATCCAGCTAAAATGTGATATAATAGTACTAATTTATTGGAATACATGAAGGTTCTTGAACATTTTCATGGGTTTCTAGCTAAGGAAGTAGGAAAAGTATGTATCCAGATGATAGTTTGACATTGCACACGGACTTGTACCAGATCAACATGATGCAGGTTTACTTTGACCAAGGGATTCACAATAAGAAGGCGGTATTTGAGGTTTATTTCCGCCAACAGCCTTTTAAGAACGGCTATGCGGTTTTTGCTGGTTTGGAAAGAATTGTGAACTATCTTGAAGATTTGCGTTTTTCAGATAGTGATATTGCCTATTTGGAGTTGTTAGGCTATCATGGGGCATTCTTGGACTATCTTCGCAATTTCAAGTTGGAGTTGACCATTCGTTCTGCCCAAGAAGGGGACTTGGTCTTTGCTAATGAACCGATTGTGCAAGTTGAAGGCCCTCTAGCCCAATGTCAATTGGTCGAAACAGCTCTTTTGAACATCGTTAACTTTCAAACCTTGATAGCGACTAAGGCAGCACGTATTCGCTCGGTTATCGAAGATGAACCCTTGATGGAGTTTGGGACACGTCGTGCGCAAGAGATGGATGCGGCTATTTGGGGAACACGCGCAGCGGTGATTGGTGGAGCCAATGGAACTAGCAATGTGCGTGCTGGTAAACTCTTTAACATTCCTGTCTTGGGGACTCATGCACATGCCTTGGTTCAGGTTTATGGTAACGACTATGAGGCTTTCAAGGCTTATGCTGCAACCCATAAAAATTGTGTCTTTCTTGTGGATACCTATGACACTCTTCGCATCGGTGTACCAGCTGCTATTCAGGTGGCGCGTGAGTTGGGTGACCAGATTAACTTTATGGGTGTGCGGATTGACTCTGGGGATATTGCCTATATTTCTAAGAAAGTCCGTCAGCAACTGGACGAGGCTGGATTTACAGAGGCTAAGATTTATGCTTCTAATGATCTAGATGAAAATACTATCCTTAATCTCAAAATGCAACACGCTAAGATTGACGTTTGGGGTGTGGGAACCAAGCTGATTACAGCCTATGACCAGCCAGCTCTTGGGGCAGTTTACAAGATTGTGGCCATCGAAGATGAAAATGGAAACATGCGCAATACCATCAAGCTGTCAAATAATGCGGAAAAAGTGTCTACGCCAGGTAAGAAGCAGGTGTGGCGCATTACCAGTCGTGAAAAAGGCAAGTCAGAGGGTGACTACATCACTTATGACGGCGTAGATGTTGCCAGTATGACAGAAATCAAGATGTTCCATCCGACTTATACCTACATCAAGAAGACGATTCGTAATTTTGATGCCGTTCCTCTCTTGGTAGATATCTTCAAAGACGGAAAATTGATTTATAATCTGCCTAGCTTGACTGAGATTCAGACTTATGCTCGTAAGGAATTTGACAAGCTTTGGGATGAGTACAAGCGTGTGCTCAATCCGCAGCACTATCCAGTGGATTTGGCGCGTGATGTATGGCAAGACAAGATGGATTTGATTGATAAAATGCGCAAGGAAGCCCTAGGTGAAGGAGAAGAAGAATGAGTTTGCAAGAGACTATTATTCAAGAGCTGGGCGTGAAACCAGTGATTGATGCCCAGGAAGAAATTCGTCGTTCGATTGATTTTTTAAAAAGATACTTGAAAAAGCACCCCTTTCTTAAAACCTTTGTACTAGGGATTTCTGGGGGGCAAGACTCAACCTTGGCAGGTCGTTTGGCCCAATTAGCTATGGAAGAACTGCGAGCAGAGACAGGGGATGACAGCTACAAATTTATCGCTGTCCGCCTGCCATATGGAGTGCAAGCTGATGAAGCTGACGCTCAAAAAGCACTAGCCTTTATCCAGCCAGATGTCAGCTTGGTAGTGAATATCAAGGAATCCGCAGATGCCATGACAGCTGCTGTTGAAGCGACAGGTAGTCCTGTTTCAGATTTCAACAAGGGCAATATCAAGGCTCGTTGCCGTATGATTGCTCAGTATGCCCTTGCGGGTGCTCATAGCGGAGCGGTTATTGGGACAGACCATGCTGCGGAAAATATAACAGGTTTCTTTACCAAGTTTGGTGACGGTGGTGCGGATATTCTCCCTCTTTACCGCCTCAATAAACGCCAAGGAAAACAACTCTTGCAGGAACTTGGTGCAGACCCAGCCCTTTATGAAAAAATCCCAACAGCAGACCTAGAAGAAGACAAACCAGGCCTAGCTGACGAAGTAGCCCTCGGAGTCACTTATGAAGAGATTGACGACTACCTAGAAGGTAAAACAATCAGTCCAGAAGCTCAAGAGACTATTGAAAACTGGTGGCACAAAGGCCAACACAAACGCCACCTCCCCATCACCGTATTTGATGACTTTTGGGAGTAAAAAGGTCCGGTGGACCTTTTTACCCCGAGCATGGAAAAAGGTAAGCGAGGAAGGTCCGGTGGACCTTTTTACCCCGAGCATGGAAAAAGGTAAGCGAGGAAGGTCCGGGGGACCTTTTTAGCTTATTAGCTTGAAATTCAAAAGTGAAATAAGTTTCAATGGAGATTGAACATAGAATCATCTATCAGAAAGCGAGGCAGCATCATGAAAGCAATCGGTACAAAAATGTTACAGACAGAACGTTTAATCTTGAGAAGATTTGTGGAGAGTGATGCGGAAGCCATGTTTCAAAATTGGGCTTCATCTGCTGAGAATCTAACCTACGTCACTTGGGATCCCCATTCTGATGTCGAGGTCACTCGGAACTCGATTCGAAATTGGGTTGCCTCCTATACTAACCCCAACTATTACAAGTGGGCCATTTGCCTCAAAGAAAACCCAGAGCAAGTGATTGGAGATATCAGCATAGTTGCAATAGATGAGAACGATTCTTCTTGTGAAATTGGCTATGTGCTAGGCAAGGCTTACTGGGGAAATGGTATCATGACTGAGGCCTTGAAAGCTGTCTTGGACTTCTCCTTTACTCAAGTAGGTTTTCAAAAAGTCAAGGCACGTTATGCCAGTCTCAATCCAGCTTCAGGCCGTGTCATGGAGAAGGCTGGAATGTCCTATCTAAAGACTATTACCAATGGTGTAGAGAGAAAAGGCTATCTTGCGGACCTTATTTATTACCAGATAAATAGAGGAGATGTATGAGCTTAAAATTTGACTGAAAATTTAGTGGTTATCCGCTATCCTAGTTTCTTATTTTCTATTTCATTTATCCTTTCTTTTCCGAATAAATAGATAGTAGCAGAGAATCTAGTAAATCTAGATTTAAAACTGTGGTATAATAAAAGGAGGAAAAGGGTGATTCTAAGACATCCGGGCATTAGCCCAACTAATGACTTGGTTGCTAAGAAAATCTTTAGCAATCCAGAAATCACTTGTCAATTTATCCGCGATATGCTGGACTTACCAGCAAAAAATGTGACCATTTTGGAGGAAAGTAACATTCACGTCTTGCCTTCCATGCCTTATTCGGCGCAGGATTTCTATACCAGTATAGATGTCTTGGCGGAGTTGGACAATGGGACCCAAGTTATTATTGAGATTCAAGTTCATCATCAGAATTTTTTCATCAATCGTTTGTGGGCTTACCTGTGCAGTCAGGTCAATCAAAATCTAGAAAAAATTCGCCAACGGGAAGGTGATACACACCAGAGTTACAGACATATCGCACCCGTTTACGCTATCGCAATTGTGGACAGTAATTACTTCCAAGATGACCTGGCTTTTCATAGTTTTAGCATGCGCGAGGATACGACAGGTGAGGTTTTAACCATCACAAATAATGGTCAAGAAAACCATCTGGTCAAGATGGCGTTCTTAGAACTAAAAAAATACAGAGAAACCAGCAAAGATAAGGTTCGCAAACCGTGGTTGGAGTTTTTTGGGAACAAACCCTTTACCCAAGAACCCGAGCGAGCCATCAGCCAGGCAGACCAACTGCTGGACTACAAGAGCTGGTCCGAGGAGGACAGGAAAATGTTTAGTCAACTACGTATGCGCGAAGAACAAGCCTTGTTAGCACAGGACTATGCCTTGGAA
>NZ_JUUO01000050.1 GCF_001074975.1 Streptococcus pseudopneumoniae
CCGTACTCAAGTACTGCCTACGGCTAGCTTCCTAGTTTGCTCTTTGATTTTCATTGAGTATAAAATGATAATAAGCACCCAACATACCTGCTGTATTTTGGTGATGGGCAAATTCTAATCGTGTTTTTTCAGCAAGGCTTGGTACCAAAGCATCTTTCAAAGCTTTTCGAATTTTAGGCTTGAGGATAGCCTCTTGCCCCATAATACCACCACCGAGAATGACCACTTCTGGATTGGCAACGTAGCAAATATTTGCCAGACCTTTCCCGAGGTAATCTACCATGCGGTCAATACCTTCCATGCAGAGTTTATTACCTTCTGTAGCTTCCTTGAAAATGCGTCGACCATTCCACTGATCAACTGGATCGCCATGAGCTGTTGCTACATACTCCACCATTGCTGTCGTAGAAGCCAAATCTTGGAAATCTCCATCCTGCATATGCATATAACCTACTTCACAGGCCGAATTGCTAAATCCATGGAAAACTTTCCCATCCATAATCAAGCAACCACCGATACCTGTTCCAATGGTCAAACAAAGTGTCACACTCGCTCCCTTGCCTGAACCAGATACCGCTTCAGCAAGACCTGCACAGTTGACATCATTTTCAATCTCACAAGGAATATTGAAGCTAGTCTCAATTTCCTTTTTGAACTGGGTCCCTGCGTAGTTAGGGATTTGAGGTCCAGCATAGAAAATCTCACCCTTATCTGGATCTACCATTCCTGCAGAAGAAATGGCAACGCCTGCTACTGGTCCTTTTTCTAAATAGCTGCCTACGATATCTTTTGTCTTTTGTAAGATATGGGGTCCACCCTGATGCGCCTCTGTTGGCATTTCATGCGATTCAACAAGTTGGCCTTCTTGGTCAATCAAACCATATTTGATGTTGGTTCCACCGATATCAATTGCAACGTAGTGTATCATAAATACCTCCTTATGAATTAGAGGAAGCGCTCCTTGGTTTCACAAATCAAGGCTGCAGCTGCTTCTACAATTGGACGATCTTCTTCAGTCACTGGTGTCAATGGTGAACGAACAGAACCAATATTCAAGCCTTCATTGATCTTCAAGACTTCCTTAATCACACCGTACATATTTCCATGTGCAGCAGTGAGTTTACCAATGATAGCGTTGATAGCATACTGCAATTCACGCGCTGTTTCCAAATCTTTATCCGCAATCAATTGATTGAGTTTCAAGAAGAGTTCGGGCATAGCACCATATGTACCACCGATACCAGCTTTAGCTCCCATGAGACGACCACCTAGGAACTGCTCATCTGGACCGTTAAAGACGATATGGTCTTCCCCACCAAGGCTTACAAAGGTTTGGATATCTTGAACTGGCATAGAAGAGTTCTTAACACCGATAACACGTGGATTCTTCAACATTTCTGTATAAAGGCTTGGAGTCAAAGCAACACCAGCTAATTGAGGAATGTTGTAAATCACGTAGTCTGTGTTTGGAGCTGCAGAACTGATATCGTTCCAATATTTAGCAACTGAGTATTCTGGCAAGCGGAAGTAAATTGGTGGAATCGTTGCAATGGCATCTACACCCAAGCTTTCTGCATGGCGAGCTAGTTCCATACTATCTTTAGTATTATTGCAAGCAACATGGGCAATAATAGTTAATTTACCTTTGGCAACTGCCATGACTTCTTCCAAAATCAACTTGCGATCTTCAACGCTTTGGTAAATACATTCACCAGAAGAACCATTGACGTAAAGACCTTGAACACCTTTATCAATGAAGTATTGAACCAAGGCACGCGTACGCTCTGGACTTACTTCTCCTTGCTCATCATAACATGCGTAGAAGGCTGGAATGACACCTTCATATTTTTTCAAATCTGACATAGATTTTCTCCTATTATTTTTATTTTCTGCTAAAGCAGATTCTTTCTTTACTTCTTTAGTATACACTTTACCGAAAAGGCTTTCAATATCTTATAGACACTTAGATTTTAGTTTCTTGCTTATAGAATAGCGTTTGGAGCGTTTGAAAGTAGTTTCAGAAATAATTACACCCCTTACTCATACTTAGCAAATAGCTTTTCCATTACTCCTACTTGTAAAAAAGCAAGGAGTCCAAAACCAAAGAGAATAAAAGCTGATCCTCCCAATAGAAGGGTAAAGGCTGATAGATATAGAATCATCAAAATCAAAAAGATAATTACGATCATCAAGATAAACCAAGGAGCATTAAAACTAGCCAACATCAATCCTTTTTGAAGAATTTCTTTCCAAGATAGGTCATAGCGCGCAGCGATGGGATAGCTAGCCAACATCACGATAGTGAGGAAGATAAGAACGCCTAGACAAATAGCTTTCACCATTTGGAAAGGCATAGCTGTTTGACCCCAGAAAAGATAGAGATCTGAAAGAGTTAGAAATACAATTCCTAATTCTAACATCCCCAACTGAAAACCTAGTTTCAGATTTTGCCTGAAAACTCTTAGATAGGTTCTAAAAACTGGAACACGTCTGCTCTTCTTAACTTCGAACATGGTCTCGTAGAGGCTAATTTTAGCCACTCCAATCGTTACGATTGGCAAACAAGTTACTACAAAGAGAAGATTGACTGTTACAATATCTAAAACCTTCTCACTAATTCGCATTAGAAAATTATCTGTATCAAATGCAGCCTTGATGAGACTTCTTCCTTTTTGTGACATGTTTGCTCCTCCATCATTTTTCTTTGTAAACTGTTTTCTTTTTTGTTAGTAAAGCTTTCATAAGTCCCTACCATGAACAAATCTATTTTTTCTTTTTTCTTTTGGACCTTTTTCTACTTTTATCTATGGACGGATAATCTATATATACCCCGGACAGCGAAGCAATTAAAATAGTACTCCAAGTATGCTCATTAAATCCATCTAGCCCTCCACGGACTATCATTGCAAGCACTGTCCAAGCTAACATATTCAATAAAAAAATACAAAACGCTTTCATTTTAACATTTTAAAAGTTTATACGACCATTGTTAGGAATTTTATCATGTGAATTCCAAGCTGCAACAATATTGTAGGCAAAATTACCATATACATCAGCTGCGATCACAGCTATTCGTAAAATCCATCCAGAAATCTTGGTCAATAATCCTACTCTTGCTGCCGTAGACATAGAGACTCTGTTAAGCTTCACTCCTGCCATACCTATAGCATTTCTGAATAAACATACTGACAATAAGATCTCATTTCTCTACCTCACAAAGATAAATATCATAGTAGAGTATTATCAAAACCTCACAGAAAAGCAGTTCATATTATTTCTAATCAATCAAAATTTTGAAGAGATATTTGCGAACCTTCTCTTCCATACCTGCATAGCCATTTGGCTGGTGTGGTTCTCCTGGGAAGAAAATCGCAAAATTGTGATAACCCAACAAGAGTGGGTAGTGTTCATGACAATGTACAAAGCCAATGTCACTCGCTTCATCGAATGCTACTGCCTCGTCTTTGATACGTGAACCGTAGCTCGAATATTCATGTCCATCTACCAGCAAATGCAGGTCAGCATAGTTCTGATGATACTCAAATTGATCATTTTCAGCTTGATTGAGGACATTTTCCTGAACAACTAGAAAGACCTTGTCCCCATCAATCTCATACTTTCCTAATTCGAAAGAATCCTTACGGTGCTGATAGAGATAGTCGATAGCCTTGTCTAGATTGGGATGAATTCCTTTGTAAAAGGTGATGTTTTTCAAATCGTCAAAAATCATACTCTTTCCTTCGTTTCTGATAGTTAACTAAAATCATTCTTAAGTTTATAAGTGTCTAACAAAATCTCTAAGGTAAGCAAATACCCAACATTTTGTAGACACTTATAACATCTATATTTCCATAGCATATCAAGACCACTTCCGCAATCTTAACACACCAGTTTACTTTTCTTAACCTTTGACCGCTCCCATAGTAATACCTTGAGTAAAGGATTTTTGGAATACTAAGAAGACTGTTACGATTGGCACAGCAGCAAGAGCTGCACCTGCCATGATCAAACCATAGTTGGTTGCCATTTCAGCCTGCATAGTCGCAACACCGAGTGAAATGGTCAAATTATTACGTGAAGTCAACATTACCAACTGCATGAAGTAGTCGTTCCATGTATTGATGAAGGTAAAGATTGCAAGAGCTGCAAATCCTGGTTTCACAATTGGGAAGGCTACGCTCCAGAAGGTACGAATCTCACCACAACCGTCGATTTTAGCTGATTCAAGCAACTCTGTAGGAATATTCTCACTGAACTGTTTCATGAGGAAGACCCCGAATGGCCATCCAATCAAAGGCAAGATAACTGCCCAGAGAGTATCGTGAATTCCCATGAAGTTGACGATACGTACCAATGGTACAAGGACAACTTGTTTTGGAAGTGCCATAGCAGCAATAAAGATTGCAAAGAGAATACGTTGCCCATAGAAACGTTTTTTAGCCAATACATAACCTGCTAGAGATGAGGTCGCACAGACTAAGAACATGGTTACCAATGAGATAAACACAGAGTTCCACATCCACTGCATAGCAGGGTTTTGCACCATGAGTTGTTGGAAGTTTTCCATGGTTGGCATTTTAGGGAACCATTGTGGTGGAATAACGATGGTATCAGGTTGTGATTTGAAGGCCCCTGTCAAAATCCAGTAGAATGGAAAGATGAACAGCACGGTCAACAAGAGCAAGATAATAGTTGAAATAACAGTGAAAGCTGTTATAGGTTTCTTTTGTGTAGATTGCATAGCTGTCTCCTTTCTTTAATATTCTACGTCATTTCCGAGCGCCTTAAATTGAACAAAGCTTACAATAGCAATCATGACTGCCAAGAAGACACCAATGGTATTAGCATACCCGTATTCGGTCAATTGGAAGGCTTTTTCGTAAAGGTAGTACATCAAGGTACTTGTTGAGTAGTTTGGCCCACCAGATGTTAATAGTTGAATCAAGGCGAAAACTTGAAATGAGTTAATTGTTGTGATGATTGCGATGTAGAGAGTTGTTGGAAGAAGGCTTGGCCATTTAATCTTCCAGAAAACTTGAAATTCAGTTGCACCGTCTACACGAGCCGCTTCAACCAGTGAATTGTCAATATTCCCCATAGCAGCTATGTAGAGGATGATTGGTTGACCAACTGAAGTTGTCAAGAGGATAATCATAATTGCCAGTAATGCCCAGTGTTTATCTCCCAACCAAGAAATATTCTGGCTGATGATATGGCTTGACTTAAGGACAAAGTTTAGAATCCCTGATAATGGGTCATAAATCCATTTCCAAACAACTGTTACGGCAACACTACCTGTTACAACAGGAAGGAAGAAGACGAAACGGTAGAAAGATCTGGCAATAGCATTTTGATGGTAGGTTTGCGACGCCACAAAGAGCGAAAAGAGAACAACAATCGGTACAGATCCAACAACCAAAATAACTGTGTTAATCAAAGACTTCATAAAGACAGGGTCTTTAAACATGCGAATGTAGTTGTCCAAGCCCACAAACTCAAATTTAGTCATTGAATAGTTAAAGAAACTTGTAATGAATCCCATAATCATAGGAACCAATACAAAGATGACAAAGAAGAATAATACTGGTGCTAAGAAAGCGTAGGAAATCACTGTTTCCCGCATACGAATTTTATTGACTTTCACAGTCGGCACCTCTCTTTCACAAATAGAATATTTTGGATTTTCTTGAACAGTTTTAAAATCAAAATGAAATTTTTTAAGATTCGCTTATGTAAGAACTTCATTTTAATTTCGTGACAGTTTCTGATATTTCAAATAAAATCCTCCCTTTTCTTACATAGATTATGCACAGGGAAAAGGGAGGAGTCAATCTGATTCAGTGCTTATTGTTTTGTAGCTTTTTTAATTGTTTCGTTAGCTTTTTCAGTGAAGGCTTTTAAAGCATCCGCTGGTTTTTGATCGCCATTTGAAACTGATTGCAACATTGGGAACCATAGAGTTCTCATTTCTGCAAAACCATCAATTGTATTGTAGTATGGTGAGTAGTATTTAGTCCAACCACTGATTGTTTCCATACGTTTATCTTCATAAAGTTTTCCAAATGAAGTACGAACTGGGAAGGCACCTGTACGAACAACGTCTTTTGGACCCCATTCTTTGTCATCCGCGATGAATTGAACGAATTTCTTAGATGCTGCAACTTTCTTGTCGTCTTTGTTGTTGAATACTGCAAATCCGTTTACAAGGTATTCAAGAGCTGGTTTACCTGAATCTGATGGGAATGGTACTTCTACCACTTCTACTTTACTTGCTTCCAAGAGTTTAGCTTGGATACCGTTTTGAGCTGGCGCCCAAAGGATTGTGTAAGATGTTTGACCGTTGGCAAAGTTTTGGATATCTGCTCCACCGTCAAATTGTGAACCATTGTTCAACAAACCGTCTTTGATCCAGCTAGCTGCTTTTTCAAGACCTTTGACAAATTTAGGATCATCAGTTGTATATTTTGTTACATCTTTATCTGTTACAGAACCGCCGTAAAGGTTTGAGATGAAGGCACGTGTTCCTTGGTCTCCCCCTTGACCAGAACTGAACAATGAACCTGGTGTGTAGCCTTTGTCTTTAAGCGCTTTCAAAACTTTTTCAAAATCATCAGTTGTCCAACCTTCTTTTACAAGGTTCGCAACTCCAGCATCTTCCAACATTTTCTTGTTCATGGCCATGTAGAATGGTGCTGAACTGATTGGATACATATAAGCTTTGTCTCCAGCTTTACTTGCTTTTACGATGTTTTCATTGTTGACATCTTTAACAAAGTCATCTGTGAAGAGGTCATTCAAGTCAGCCAATTTACCATTTTTACCATATTGGATGATACGTCCTGGTGCGTCAAAAAGTACGTCTGGAGCTGTACCTGCTTCGATAGCTGTAGTAATCTTTTCTGGACCTGACTTAAAGTCGATGGTTTCCAATTTCACTTTTACATCTGGATTTGCTTTTTCAAAAGCTTCGATGATTGACTTTTCATATGTTCCAACACCGTCACCAGTTTTTTCTTGAGTGAAGACTGGGAATGCCCACCAAGTGATTTCTGTTTTTCCGCTATCTCCACCAGATTTTCCAGCATCTTTACTTCCGCCAGAATTTCCACATGCAGCAAGGCCAAGAATCGCAGCACCCGCAAGTACTGTACAAGCTAGTTTTCTAAATTTCATTTGTATTCTCCTAATTGATAAGCGTATCCATATTGGATAATGAGTAAGTTTTTATTTGTATCCGTTTTCATTTCATCCGACGCATCCACCACTCTCCTCTGCTTTGAGATTGTGTTATTTAAGACCAGCAACGAAGCGTTCTGTAATCTCTTTTGGTCTAGTAATGGCGCCACCAACAACAATGCCCCTCACTCCATATCCAAGGATTTGTTTGGCTTGTTCTGGTGTATGAATTTTTCCTTCTGCAATGACATCCACTCCTGCATCACAGAGTTTTTTGATCAATTCAAAATCTGGTCCGTCCACTTTTGGACTATAAGATGTATAGCCTGATAAGGTTGTTCCGACAAAGTCAATTCCTGCTTCTACAGCTGCTAGTCCTTCTTCGAAAGTACTTGTGTCAGCCATCAAGAGCTGGTTAGGGTATTTCTCCTTAACCTGACGGATAAACTCCTGAATCTCTAAACCATCGTAGCGTTCACGCTTGGTACAATCCAGAGCAATGACCTCTATATCAAGTTCTGCCAATTCATCAACTTCTTTCATGGTAGCCGTGATGAAGGGTTCTTGTGGCGGATAATCTCGTTTGATAATCCCGATAATCGGAAGTTTTGTAACCTCCTTTATTTCTTTGATATCACGAACACTATTTGCTCGGATACCGACTGCTCCACCTTGCTCAGCCGCTTTGACCAGCAAGGGAATGACTCCTCCCGCTTCTGTATAAAGCGGTTCGTGAGGAAGGGCCTGACAAGAAACGATGATTCCATCTTTGATTTGTGCAATCAAGGCTTCTTTAGTAATCTGTGGCATCCTCTTTCCTCCTTTTCTTTGTTCTTATGAGGTCATTATATACCATTTGTTAAGCGCTTTCAACACTTTGTCATAGAATAGATTTCAGTTTCAAAAGTATTTTATAGAACAGCTGTTTCTGAAAGTAGTTTCAGCAGGGGAAATAATTCACATCTATTACGTTTATTTACCTCTCTATCTCAATTTATATCAATAAAACCAGCCCAGAATTCTAACTATCTTATTAGATTCCAGACTGGCTTATTTTATATGAACATAAAAGTTCAAAGAACAACTGAAGACAAAGTTAACTGTCTTTTTGTTTATAGAAAATCATTATTCCAAGGATCATTCCCACAAAACCAAGCAAAACTGTTGTTATTGATTTATTCTCACCTGTATTTGGTAACTTAGACTGCTCATTATTACTTACTTTATTCTCTAATCGATTAGATTCAGAGTTTTCATTTGTTGATAACAATTTAGGCGACAGTGAAAGTTCCTCAGCCTTGTTATCTTCTGTAGGATTTTTAAATGGTGTATTGTCAATGGAGTGTCGGAAAGTCATCGCATAAATACTAGAATTGTTAATTTCAAAAATAATCTTTCCATCTTTTTGTTCGAATTCAATAGTGTGTAGTTTTCCTTCTGGATCTACAGCATAAACATTCTCAACGGACTGATCTATAGCAAAAGTAACAAGGACTTTTCCTTCAGGTTTAACATATCTGCCATTTACATCCTTCAATTTGATATCAAATGCTTTGTAGTTTAATGAACTTAAATCACTAACTTGAACTTCTTGCATTTGAATACCTATCACATTTTTCAATACTTCTTCTGAAGCTTGAATTTGAATACTTCCTGTTTCATTTTTTAAAATACGTTGTGAACTAGCAATTCCTGTGATAACGTGCTTCGTTTCTGATTCATCTTTAGTGTTTTTATTATTTACTTGTTTATCAGTAGATTTCACTACTGAACTTCCTTCTCCTGAGGTTGATAATGGACCCATATATTCTGGGATTTCTAGTATCGGAGATTCACCTCCATTCACGCCATCTGTGAAAGCTGGAAGGTGGTGGACATCAGCATCCGCACCATTCACGCCACCTTTAAACTCTGGCTTAGCTACTGTAGGAGTTGGAGAATCTCCTAATGTGGAGAGAACTCCGCTATACTCTGGAACTTCTGCAACAAGTGAGTCGCCTCCATTCACGCCACCTGTAAACTCT
>NZ_JUUO01000051.1 GCF_001074975.1 Streptococcus pseudopneumoniae
GTCAAGTAATATAGCACGACCTGAACGAAGTTCAGCGAGCGTCTTTAGACGCCGGGAGAGAAACGGCTTATAGCCGATGTACAAGCCACCCGTTTTCACGGGTGGTTATGACTTGCTTTTGCATTCAAAGAAGGGAGAACTGAACTATTTTGGGTAACTTCTAAAACTAACTTCCAGTTTCTCACCACCTAGCATTTAGTATGAGAAAAACGC
>NZ_JUUO01000052.1 GCF_001074975.1 Streptococcus pseudopneumoniae
ACCAATTGATTTCTTAGGATCTGGTGTTTCTCCAACATTGACTGTTTGATCCTGAGGTGTTGGTGTGTACTTGTCCGCATCTATGCTCGGAGCTGTAACTTTAACGGTGGCTGTATGCACCGCACTTTGTCCAACGTTATTGACAGACTTGACCTTGACCTTATAGTCGCCAGGATCTGAAGCAACACGACCTGTGATAATAAGCTTGTGCTCATGGTCACTCACTTTTTGAACTTTAACTTCTTGATTTTCAAGCTTGAGCTTACTATCCTCTAAGGTGATAGAAGTAGCAGGATCATAACCGAGTTTTGGATCAGCATTCGAAAATCCTGCTAGCTTATCTGTAGTTGTGAATTCGAGAGTGATCTTCTTGCCTTTTTCGATAGTTTGATCAGCCCCCGTCACCTTAGGAGATGGCAAACCATACCATTGCATATCATTTCGGTGGGTGTTGAACTCATAGGAGCGCAGCCCTGCTGCATAAAAGAGCGGAGTCCCCTCAGCAGCCTTGGTTTTGAAACGAAAGATATAGTTTGATGTACTTTCCTTCAATTTACTACGATAATCGATTTCAAAATGGTAGACTTTTTCCGTATGCTGGATCAACCAATCCTTCAAATAGTCTGATACCAGAACATCCTTCTCCGTAGTCGTACGAGCACCACCTGTACGATGCCAGTATGGTGTATTAGGATTTGCGATAATTTCTTCTAATGTGTTAACAACTCCATCGGAACCACTCCAGAAACCACCTTTCGTCTTTTTGCCCTGAGCAGTCTCGATATCTCCATCAGGGGTACCAATGTTAATAACCTTAGACGTAGCGGCAAGCTGTTGTTGAAAGATTTGTAGTAAGGTTCGTGGTAATCTTCCTTGAGTGTCAATACGTCGTTGTCCACCAGAACCACCCCAGTAACTACTAAATGATGCCGAACCGTCGTTTACCAATTCATGACCCTTTGGAAGGGTAAACCAAGCATGAGCATTTTTGTGGCCTTCAGGATCACGGTCAAACTCAATGACCCAATCGTAGATATCTCCGTTTTTAGTGACATCAACCTTAACGACATCCTTGACATCCTTAACTTTTTGGTTATCAGCAGTATTTTGGTTACGGTCTCTAAAGAGCATGGTACCAGCTGGATAACCTGAGCCATCTCCTTCCTTTGTGAAGTAGAGACCGACAGCATCGTTATAACTTACTCCCTCATCAGCACGAAATCTTGTACCGACTGGGATAGCTGCGCGATTACGGACGTCATTATGCCCAGAAGTCAAACGATTACGTGCAATCATAACAGAGCTTTCGTTACGTTTGATGACACGATTCATATCCTCAACATCACGAAGGCTAACTTCTACACCACCAAATGCAGACTTGGCTACTGCAACTTGGGCGATAGCTTTCTCCAAGATTTCACGTGTCAAGTCATTCTTAGGTGTTTGGGCGATAGTCTGCTCCAAACGATCAATAGACAATTTGAGACTAGCTTTAGCTTTTTCCAGTTGCTCAGCATTAGTATTTTCTGAAGTTTCCTCAGACTTAGCTGAAATTTCTGGAGTTAGCTTCGCTACTTCTGGCTTGATTTCCGGAGTTGCTTCCTGTCTGCTTTCGTCATTTTTATCTGCTTTGACTTGAGGAGTTTCCACTGCTCGTAGTTGGTCCAAAACATTGGTCAAGCGAGCTACCAAAGCGTCCACTTCTTCTTGACTCACTTTTGAATTAGCAAGAGTCTGTTCAGCCTTGACAAGTTCTTCCTTGGCGCGGACTAAAAGATCTGTATTCGCAGTTTCCTTGACGTGAAGCTGGTCTTTTAACTGTACCACAAGCTGACTTGCAACAGCTGTATCCACTTTTATAGAACTAGTAGGCTTTTCCTTATCCTGCGATGCTAGCGGACTAGTATAGTCGCTTAGTTTATAAAATACGTGTTATAATAAAGCTATGGCATATAGTACTGATTTT
>NZ_JUUO01000053.1 GCF_001074975.1 Streptococcus pseudopneumoniae
CGTACTCAAGTACAGCCTGCGGCTAGCTTCCTAGTTTGCTCTTTGATTTTCATTGAGTATAAAAACCTAATTTTTCAAAGATTTCTGAGAAGTTTTGACTGATTGCTTCAAGTGACACTTGCACTTCTTCTCGGGTTTGGTTGTTCTTAACCGTTACTTGTCCGCTTTCGACTTCGCTCTCTCCTAGGGTGATGAGGGTCTTAGCCGCAAAGACATCGGCTGACTTGAACTGAGCTTTGAGCTTACGATTGAGGTAATCACGCTCTGCTTTGAAACCTTGTTGGCGAAGGACTTGCACCAACTCCAAGGCCTTGACATTTGCTCCTTGACCCAAGACTGCAATATAGACATCTAAAACATTTTCAATAGGAAGGGCCACACCTTGCTTTTCAAGAATGAGAAGCAGGCGCTCTACACCAAGTCCAAAACCAAATCCAGCAGTTTCAGGGCCACCAAAGTAAGCAACCAAACCATCGTAACGACCACCCGCACAGACTGTCAAGTCATTTCCCTCAATCTCTGTGATAAACTCGAAAATGGTGTGGTTGTAGTAGTCCAGACCACGCACCATATTGGTATCGATGATATAATCTACTCCAAGATTCTCCAACATCTGACGCACAGCATCAAAATGAGCTTGACTTTCTTCATCAAGGAAGTCCAAGATAGAAGGCGCATTCTCTACTGCTACCTTGTCTTCTTTTTCCTTAGAGTCCAAGACACGGAGAGGATTTTCCTCCAAGCGACGTTGGCTATCCTTAGACAAGGTCTCCTTGAGCGGTGTCAAATAGTCAATCAAGGCTTGACGGTAGGCCGCACGGCTCTCAGGATTTCCAAGAGTGTTGAGGTGCAATTTGACACCTTGGATACCGATTTCTTTCAAGAAATGGGCTGCCATCGCGATTGTTTCCACATCGGTAGCTGGATTGCTAGAGCCAAAACACTCAACACCAATCTGGTGGAATTGGCGCAAGCGCCCTGCTTGTGGACGCTCATAACGGAACATAGGACCCATGTAGTAGAACTTACTTGGCTTTTGCACTTCTGGGGCGAAGAGTTTATTTTCCACATAAGAACGGACAACGGGCGCAGTTCCTTCTGGACGGAGGGTAATATGGCGGTCACCCTTGTCATAGAAATCATACATTTCTTTGGTTACGATATCCGTTGTATCTCCGACAGAGCGACTGATGACCTCGTAATGCTCAAAAATAGGCGTGCGCACTTCTGCATAGTTATAGCGCTTGAAAATCTCACGGGCAAAGCCCTCAACGTACTGCCACTTGGCAGACTCAGCAGGTAAAATATCCTGCGTTCCTTTTGGTTTTTGTAATTTCATAGGGAATCCTCTTTAAACTTAATAGTCTTATTTTACCATAAATAGAGGGATTAAAACAGTGAGAAAAAAATTAGGATTCAAATATCATTTTTAAGATTTAGAATCGTCAAAAAAATAGCTAGCAAGGAAAAACCAACAAATAGCATCCAAGTCAACTGTATATTCCATACGGCTATAAGTGAAAAACAAGCTGTTCCCACAGGTACGGATAAGGTAAACAATAAACCTAAAAAATTACTGGTACGAGCTAGAACCTCTGGAGCTAGATTTTTCAGGAGCATGGCACTAATCTTTGGTTGAACTTTACCAGACACATACAGAGTTGAACAGAGAAATAGTAAACCAAGTACGACTTGATTGAATAAATTAGCTAGACCAACTAGACTGAGTCCTACGGTCACCCACATCATCAATCTAGGCAAGGACTGCTTCCCAAAATAATCATTGCCCGTAAGGCTACTGATGATGATTGCTAACAAAGCACAGAATTGACTGATAAATAATGCCTCTGTGTAAGAAAAGTCCAAAAGAGAATGGCTCAAAAAGAAGATGTTATAGATGCTTCCTAAAGCGCCACCCAAGGCATTGATAAGCAAGACAGCAAAGATCATGAATCCAAAGTTTTTCTGTCCACCTTTAAGAAAAACGAGACGTAAATTTCGATAAATCGTTAGGAATTGCTCTTTGATCGGAAGCTTCTCATTTTTTAGAATTTCACCATCAGCAGATGACTTTGACAGGCTCAATTTGCTTTTTCCTAAAAAGAGAATGACGGCTGATACTAGGAAGAAACAGGCATTGATTCCCGCAACGAGGGAAAAATTGTTGACCGATAGACCTAAGAGCCAGACTCCAAAAGCTTGACCACCAATAGCTGAAATATAGGTGATAAACTGGTTAAAAGAATAAGCCTCCATCAGATCGTCTTCAGCTACTTTTTCCTTAATGAGAGGCATGCGCAAGCCACCTGCAAAATCACTGATGACATCACTAATGACATTGATCAAACACAGGCTAGAAAAGGCAAAGAGACTAGCTTGCTGGACAACTAGGGCTGCTAGAAAAAATAAAACCGCCTGAAACAAACCGCTATAAACCATCCATTTGACCTTATCCCTCGTGTAATCTGCCCGAATCCCTACAAAAACTGTAAAGAGAGTCGGAAGAATCATGACAATATTGGCCATAGCAACCGCAAAAGAGGCTTGTGGCAAGGTCGATGCATAAACGATAAAGACCAGATTGAAAATCGAAGCACCAAAAGCATTGAAGAATCGTGACAAAGTCAAGAGTCGATAAGCTTGATTTCTAAACAATAGTTTCATAGGTAATCTCCCTTCTTGTTCGAAGTTTTATGTAAAGTATGACTATAGTATAGCACTAAGAAATTTTAGAGGAAAAACTTTTGAATATATGCAACAAACAAAATGAGCAAAAAAACGATAGAACTTTCTCGATGGCCTGATAGAGCTCAAGAGTTCTATCGCTTCAAATTTCAAATAATTTTCTTAGTTTGCAAATATTCAACAATCGGAGGTTTTTCTGTAGTATTCGGCAGATTTGTTACAGCCTAGCATCTCAAAAATACGGACAGCATCTTCCATCTTTTTCTGGCCTTCCTTGACTCTACCTTGTTTGCTATCAAGGAGACCTTCCGCCCACAAATAGACAATTCGAAAATAGGTTTCATTTTCCTTGTAAAAATGCTCTTCGATAACCCGTTTAAAATAATAGGCATTAGTAAATTCTTCACACTCAATACTAGCTAAAAAGCCATTCAATAGTATAGTATGAAAAAGGTTTCGATTGCCAGACATTTCCATTAGAAAATCAGATTTACGTACCATTTCTCGTACATATCTAGTAAAAAGAGAAACAGATAAAAAGGGAGAACTGACTGAAAATAAATTTAGTTCATAGATTCCCCAAATCTCGGTAGAAAACAAATAATCATGAAGGACTTTCGCTTCCTCTGCTGTTAACTCTACCCTTTCATCCATACTCTTCATATAAGACTTGATCATAATGGCATTTAGAATATGTTTCTGTTTGTTTTGAGAATGGGCTTGCTTTTGATACTCCCTGTGATACAAGTCCTCAAGCGGAGCTATATTCTTTGAATCCAAGACATCTAGGATTTCTTTTCTCAACTCAGAATCTGTATCATACTGAAAACCTCTCGCCAGAAAGAGGATTTCCTCCACACTGGCAGATATATTTTCTAGGGCAAATAGAAACTTTTCCACCGAAAGCTCACTCTGACCTGTTTCAAAGCGGGACAACATAGACGGCGAAAATTGTCCTCCAGTTGCTTGTCTCAGCGAGATATTTCTTGACTCTCGTAATTGTCTAAAGACTTTTCCAATCTGTTCCATAGGCTCCCCCCTTGATTCAGCATTTTCTTTATATTATCATATTTTTTCAGAAAATTCATCAAAAACTTGCCAAATTGTCAGAATTATGAGAAAATAGAGGATATTTATCGTGTGGAGGGACTGCTATGAGAGACGATATCAAAATCAATGACCGTGCTTTGGCCTTACAAGACCAAATTATCGAAAAACTAGAGAAGGTTTTTGATACAGATGTGGAATTGGATGTTTACAATTTAGGCCTGATTTATGAAATCAATCTGGATGAAACAGGTCTCTGCAAGATTGTCATGACCTTCACCGATACTGCCTGTGATTGCGCAGAAAGTTTACCTATCGAAATCGTGGCAGGTCTGAAACAAATCGAGGGTATCGAAGATGTCAAGGTTGAAGTTACCTGGTCGCCCGCTTGGAAAATCACACGAATCAGTCGCTACGGCCGTATTGCCCTTGGACTGCCACCTCGTTAAAATACAAGAGCTCTCTGCTAATAAACAGAGAGCTGTTTTCTTATTTTAGATTCCTCTAACTGCGAAATAATGGCCACTTGGATTTGCAAAGTTAAAATTAGGGAAAGGTTGCGTATTAATCGGACTGGTGGTATCTGTCACTGCGGCCACGCGCATGTGAAGGGCATGAAGATCCGCTGACTCAAAGAGTAGACTAGGTTTCATCTCAACTACCTCTGGTGATACCTGACGAATAAACTCTTTGGCATAGACAGTAAAAGTCAATGTACTGTCTATGTTCGGTTTCATCTCAAAAGTTTCAAACCCCATGATTTCAGATTGGTTCGTAATTTCAAAACCGATAGCTGACCAAAAGTCTCTCTCAACTGCTACATCATCTACATAAAGCATAATTCCTGTATTTTTTGAAAACATTATTTCTCCTTTGTAATCCTAGTTAGGGCAGCTATTTTATCACATTCCATAAGAAAATACAAAGAATTAGAAAAAGCAGTCATTTAGCGACTGCTCATTTTTCTAGTTATTTTTTACCTGACTTGTCCATATTCCAGAAGTCTGTCACGGCTCCGCGTGAAGCAGATGATACGATGTGGGCATATTTACCAAGGACACCACGGCTGTAAAGCGGTGGCAAGGTTGTTTCTGCCTTGCGTTTTTCAAGTTCTTCTTCGGATACGGCCATTGAAATTTCTTTGGTATCCTGGTCAACCGTAACGATATCACCTGTACGGAGGTAGGCAATCGGTCCACCATCCTGAGCTTCAGGAGCGATATGTCCAACAACCAGACCATAGGTACCACCAGAGAAACGTCCGTCCGTCAAGAGGGCCACCTTATCTCCCTGACCTTTACCAACAATCATTGATGAAAGTGACAGCATCTCAGGCATACCAGGACCACCCTTAGGTCCAACGAAACGAACAACAACTACATCGCCATCAACGATTTCATCTGTCAGAACTGCCTGAATCGCATCTTCTTCTGAGTCAAAGACCTTAGCTGGACCAACGTGACGACGCACTTTCACACCTGATACCTTGGCAACCGCACCGTCAGGTGCAAGGTTCCCGTTCAAGATGATAAGCGGACCATCCGCACGTTTTGGATTTTCAAGTGGCATGATAACTTTTTGACCTGGTGTGAGATCTGCAAAGTCAGCCAAGTTCTCAGCGACAGTCTTACCAGTACATGTGATACGGTCCCCGTGAAGGAAACCATTTGCCAACAAGTACTTCATAACCGCAGGGACACCACCGACTTCATAGAGGTCTTGGAAGACATACTGACCAGAAGGTTTCAAGTCGGCCAAGTGAGGTACACGCTCTTGGATCGTATTGAAGTCCTCAAGTGACAAGTCAACATTAGCGGCATGGGCAATGGCAAGCAAGTGAAGAGTGGCATTTGTAGAACCACCGAGAGCCATAGTTACAGTAATGGCATCTTCAAAGGCTTCACGAGTCAAGATATCTGATGGTTTGAGACCGAGCTCCAACATCTTAACAACAGCACGTCCTGCTGCTTCTATGTCTTCTTTCTTATCAGCTGATTCAGCTGGGTGAGATGAAGATCCTGGCAAACTCATACCTAGAACTTCGATAGCAGTCGCCATGGTATTAGCAGTGTACATACCACCACAGCCACCAGGACCAGGGCAGGCATTACATTCGAGACGTTTCACGTCCTCAGCTGTCATATCACCATGATTCCATTTTCCGATACCCTCAAAAACAGAAACCAAGTCAATGTCTTTGCCATCAAGATTTCCCGGTGCAATAGTTCCACCATAGGCGAAAATAGCCGGAATATCCATGTTGGCAATGGCAATCATGGAACCAGGCATGTTCTTGTCACAGCCACCGATAGCGACAAAGGCATCCACGTTGTGACCACCCATAGCCGCCTCGATAGAGTCCGCGATGATATCACGAGATGTTAGAGAGAAACGCATACCTGGCGTTCCCATGGCAATCCCGTCCGCTACAGTGATAGTCCCAAACTGCACAGGCCAAGCACCTGCAGATTTGACACCTTCTTTAGCCAATTTCCCAAAATCATGCAAGTGGATGTTACACGGTGTATTTTCCGCCCAAGTCGAAATCACTCCCACAATCGGTGTTTCAAAGTCCTTATCTGTCATACCAGTCGCACGAAGCATGGCACGGTTTGGTGATTTAACCATACTATCATAAATGCTACTGCGGTGACGTTTATCTAATTCAGTCATTTGTTCCCTCCCATTTCAGTTTTTACTATTATAGCACATTTTAAAGGCAATGAACAGAAGAAAATTCTTGAATTTTCAGAAAATTCTATACGCATATAAACATTTTAAATTAAAAACAACAAAGCGGATCAGGGCACTTTCTGATTACCAGAATATGCTTTTTAATCCGCTTGCTTTAAATAACGTAATGTAATTTTTACAGAAGTTCTTTCAGATAAGTGTATTTAACATCTATCTTGCATTATAAAACGCTAAAACTTTCTCTTTTATATTCGATTCACTCAAACCATACTCATTAAGAAGATAATCCATTTTCCCTACTTGACCGAATCTTTCTTGAACACCCATCCGATGAATTTTTGTTATTCCATCATCAGAGAATAATTCACATAAAGCACTGCCAATTCCACCTATCTGATTGTGGTTTTCTACAGTAAATATAGTTTTTCCACTTAACATTGTTTTTATCTGTTCTGGTATCGGTTTGATTCTAAATAAATCTATCACACCTACTGAATAACCTAATTTAGACAGTTCATCCGCAACTCGAATACTTGGAGCAACCATTATGCCAGAAGCAACTATTACAACATCTTCACCGTGTCTTAACTCAATGTAGCCTTTAGAAAAATCTTCTCCACCTTGATATACAGCCTCTGGAGCTTTTCTAATTGTTCGAATATATTTTAATCCTTTTAATTCTAATGTCTGGTTCAAGATTTCACGAAATTGGATATCATCAGTTGCTTCAAAAATGATCGATTTAGGAATTAAACGTAACAATCCAATTTCTTCAAATGGCATATGTGTTCCACCATTCATCTCTGCCGTTACTCCTGCATCTGATCCAATCACAGTGGCATCCAATTGTGCGTATCCAAGAGAAATAAATAATTGATCAAATACTCTTCGTGAAGCAAAAGGGCCAAATGTATGAAGATAAGGTCTAAACCCCTGAATTGATAAACCTGCTGCAAGCCCGACCATTTCTGCTTCCATGATTCCAACATTCACATAACGGTCTCCAAAGTCCTTTTCAAGATTATTAGTAGCCATCGAACTTGACAAATCTGCTTCTAAAACTACTATATCAGAATAACTTTGGTTAGCCTCTAAAAGGAAGTCTCTATATACATGCCGTAATTCCTTCGTACTTCTCATCATTCTGTTTCCTCCAATTCCTGACTTAATCTTTCTACAACTGAAGTTAACATTTGTTTCTCCTCTACAGTAGGGCGAAGATGATGATTGGATTTCATTTCTTCCAGCTCTTGAACCCCTTGACCTTTAATAGTATCTAATACAATGCACTTAGGTGATGAATTATTTGACTGTTTTAATTGGACAATCCCTTCATAAATTTCTCTAATATCTGAACCCTTGACCCTAATGGATTCAAATCCAAATGCTGAAAATTTTTCTACGAAATCACCTGGATTACAAATATCCTTTGTAAAACCATCTAATTGTTTTTTGTTATCATCAACAAATACAATTAAGTTGGATAACTGTTGATGAGAAGCAAACTGTATAGCCTCCCAACATTGTCCCTCATTTAACTCACCATCTCCAACAATGGCATATGTATAAAAGGGACTTTTTCTTATTCTCTGACCATATGCAAGTCCGGTTGCAACACTAATTCCCTGTCCTAAAGAGCCAGTTGTCATATCTATGCCCGGCGTTAGATTTCTATCAGGATGAGACGGTAATTTGGTTCCATTTGTATTTAAAGAATATAAGAATTCTTTGTCAAAGAAACCATTCAAATAGAGTGTGCTGTACAAAGCTGGTCCAGCATGTCCCTTGGATAAAACAAAATAATCTCTATCTCGTGATGCAAATATTTCTGGAGTCATCAGCATTATTTCACCATAAAGCACTGCTAAAACTTCTACTATAGACAGACTCCCTCCATAATGGCCGAATCCAAGATGATTCAATGTTCTAAGAGTATTTAATCGGATTTTTGTTGCAAATTTTCTTAACTCATCTTCTCTATTTTCACTTAAAATCATCCCTTATTCCTCCTTTGCAGATGGCTTTTTAATAAAGGATACTCCAAACATAACTGCTAGAATAAGAACAAGACCAATAACAATGCCTGCTTGTGAGCCAAATTGATTCAACATTCCTAAAATAATTCCTGATAGACCAAAATCTGCATCTGAGAAAGTTGATCCTTGGAAACCAAGTCCTCCCAAAACTGGCATTAAAAAGACTGGAAGAAAACTAATTAAAATACCTTGTAAAAATGCTCCAATAGTGGCTCCACGAACACCACCAGATGCATTCCCAATAACACCTGCAGTCGCTCCACAGAAGAAATGAGGCACAACACCTGGTAAAATAACAACCGTTCCTGAAGCAATCATAATTGCCATACTCACTAAACCACCAACAAAACTAGAGATAAATCCAATTAGAACTGCATTGGGTGCATAAGTATAAACAATCGGACAATCCAAAGCAGGTTTTGAATTAGGTACAAGACGCTCTGAAATACCTTTAAAGGCTGGAACAATTTCACCCAAAATAAGGCGAACACCTGCTAAAATAACAAATACCCCTGCTGCAAATTGACCTGCTAATTGTAAAGCATAAACTAGACCACTTGTACCACTACTGATTTCTTTTTCTATATATTCTGACCCTGCAAAGATAGCTACAATAATGTAAATAACTGCCATGGATAAAGTAATACTAACAGTACTATCACGTAAAAAAGCTAAACTCTTTGGGAATTTAATGTCCTCTGTTGATTTTGATTTGTCACCGATAAGGCTACCAGTGAAACCACTCAACCAATATCCCAAAGAACTGAAATGACCTAAAGCCACCTTGTCATTTCCAGTTAATTGAACCATATATTTTTGTACAAATGCTGGAGAAATACTCATAATAATACCGAGTGCTAATCCTCCTAGTAAGATAAGAGGCAAACTAGTAAAGCCAGCAACTGATAAAATGACCGCAATCATACACGCCATATATAGAGTGTGGTGCCCTGTTAAAAAGATATATTTGAATCGAGTAAAACGAGCGATTAAGATATTGAACACCATACCTGCAAACATTATCATTGCAGTAGCTGAGCCATATGTTGTTAAAGCTACAGCTACAATTGCTTCATTATTTGGTACAACTCCAGATAAATGAAAAGCATGCTCAAACATGGTACCAAATGGATTTAAAGAATTTTGCACAATTCCTGCACCACCAGATACAACCAAGAAACCAACAAAGGTCTTAATTCCGCCTTTAATAATATCAGGTAATTTCTTCTTCTGAAGAACTAATCCTAAGATTGCAATTAAAGCTACTAAAATAGCTGGTGTACTAACAATATCCAATATGAACTTCATCATGACGCTAGCCTCCTATATAAGTTCTTTTTCTTCACAAATTTTAGTAATTAATTCTCGTAGCTCGTCCATATCAATAATACTATTTAAGATACGAACATCTCCAAGATGACTAGCTGAATCAGCTAGATCACGACCAACAATCCAAATATCAGCTGCATTTGGATCTGCTCCACCTAAATCATAGTGTTCAACTTCTACATCTGAAACATTCAAATCACTCAATACAGATTCAATATTCATCTGTACCATAAAACTTGAACCTAATCCTGAACCACAAGCTGTACCAATTTTTAACATTATCTAATCCTCCTGTTTAATTATCATTTCAATGTCATCATAGTTTTTTGATGATATTAAAGTTTGAACATGATTTTTATCTCTTAAAATTGTTGTTAAATGTGACAAAGCCTTTAAATGACTCTCATTATCAATGGCTGCAATACAAATCAACAATCTTACCTCTTGTTCTGGATTATCCAATAAATAAATCGGTTCTTCCAAAACTAACATTGACATTCCTATTTCATTCACACCTTCATCTGGCCGAGCGTGAGGAATTGCTACTCCCTTCCCTAAATTAATAAAAGGCCCAAACTCTTCTACTTTTTGAATCATTGCCTCAGGGTAGTTCTCAGTTATCTTATGTTGATCCAAAAGCGGTTTAGCTGCTAAACGAATTGCCTCCTTCCATCCTAATTTTTCCGAACTAACCTGATAAGTTTCTTTTGTAATTAATTCTTCTAACAATGGTAACACTTCCTTTCTGTTCATTTCTTGATAGAGATACCTCTTTAATGCTAATTTTAACTCTAATTCTTGTGTGATTACACTATATCGTCTTACTATGCTAATTATCTGATTAAGTTCAATATCTCGATAACCTGTATCTGGGAAATCTTTTGATACCAATTCAACTAACTGTGTTGTTTGTTCTTCCGTCATCATAACAGAAACTAGATAATTTGGCTTCTCTGTATCCACCTTTATAGTAGAAAAAACCATATCATAGTCACTACTAGTTTTCGCATATAAATCATCAATCTTTGAGGTTCCTATAAACTCAATTTGAGGGAATAATGCTAATAGATTCTCTTTTATCATCAATGAAGAACTAATTCCATTAGGACAGATAATTGCTGCTTTATAACATTTTTGAGGCAAATTGTCTGCTTTCTTTAAATATCCTCCAAAATGGATAACAAAATATGCTGTTTCACTATCAGGTATGGGCTTGTCAATAGCGTCCATCAAGGGAGTCAAAGAATCTTTTACTAGTTCAAATAAATCAGGATACTGTTCTTTAACATGCAACACATATTCATTTGAACTAGGTAAGCCGAACTTTAATCTATAGTAAGCCGGTATAAGGTGGCGACGAAGATTTTCTCTCAATACTTCTCTTTGTTTAAAATGTAACAAAGAAATATCTTCCATTCTACTTATAATAGACTCTGTTAATTGATTAAAGTAAACCGGAGCAACATCTACTTCACCTTCAAAGCAACTTGATAATAAAACTGTGATATAGCGATAATCATCCTCTGAAAATACCGTATCTATAATTCCCAAATCAACCACTGTATCCAATAAAATATTGGTTATATCTTGAACAATAGGAGATACTAATGTATCTGAAAGACATACTCTTTCAACACCCCTTTGATACCTACACATAATGAATACTAAACCGAAAAGGCAAACTTTTAATTGATTAACAATAGGTACTATCTGTAGCTTTTCATAATAATCTTTAACTACCTGATTTATCAAATCATAAGTTAATGAATACCCCCAACTGGATAAAACATAATCCAAACCCCAAATTCCTATGGAAGATTCCAGCAACTCACTAACCATTTGAAAAGCCAAACGGTGCTTATTCCACTCTGAACCGTGTAGAGTATAACCTTTTGCTCTGCTGTACCCTAGCTCCAAATCATTATCTAGCATAATCTTTCTTAATGATTGAATATCAGATAAGGTTGTGTTCTTACTTACTTTCAAAAAGTCTTGGTAATGATTATTCGATATGAAATCTAATCGGCAAAAAGTGTAAAGATAGATTAAAGCTAAGCGAGTCGACTTTGGTAAAACCAATTCATCCGACTTAATAATATCTGTCAAAGACTGCTTCGTATGATTTGATAAACTATAGCGACCTTGTTTTTTATCCAGCACTATCCCTTTATTAGCTAGATAAGGCACTAAATAATCTATTCCTTCTTTGACTTCCTTTATGGGTAAGCTCACCTTAACAGATAATTCATATAATGATAGCTCACAATGATCCATCAAAGTCATCAAAATAACTAGTGCTCTATAATCAAACATTTCTCTTCCTTTCTAACTACAATTATAGTGTAAAAGTTATAAGAATAAAAGAGTATTTCAGCACAATATAATCTCACCTTCTACAAGTAATTATTGGGCTGAAAGTTTTTAGTGATTATTTTTCAACTTTCAATTGACTTTATAAATTAAAGTGATATCATTTAGATATCAAATAACAGGAGGTCATTCTTATGACTGAAAAACTCATCAATTCAAAACCAAATGGTGTATTCGCATTGATTCTCATTGAGTTGACACTCGTACTTGGTGTCTTTATATTTATAATGGGTGTTGGTTCGGAAAACATTTTTGGAATTATTATCGGACTTTTACTAAGCCTAATTGCAGGTCTAGCTCATGCTGGTTTAAAAGTTGTCAAACCTCAGGAGGCTCTGGTTCTTACACTCTTTGGTAACTATACAGGTACCATCAAAGAACCTGGTTTTTACTTTGTAAATCCCTTCAGCGTAGCAGTTAACCCTGCAAACCACACTCGACTTGGACAAAGTGGTGACGTTAGCACGAAATCTCCTTTTTCAGGGATGAAATCATCAAATGGCAATGATGTAAATATTGAAATTGGCAAGAAACAGATTTCCCTCAAGGTTATGACCTTGAGCAATTCTCGCCAAAAAATCAATGATTGTCTAGGAAATCCTGTGGAAATTGGAATTGCCGTTACTTGGCGTGTAGTCGACACCGCTAAGGCAGTCTTCAACGTAGATAACTACAAGGAATACCTCTCTTTGCAGTGTGATAGCGCCCTCCGTAATATTGTCCGCATCTATCCTTACGATGTGTCTCCTAATGTAGATACTACAGGTGACGGTCAAGCAGATGAAGGTAGTCTTCGTGGCTCTAGCGAAATTGTTGCTAACCGTATTCGTGAAGAAATCCAAAGTCGCGTTGAAGATGCCGGTTTGGAAATCCTTGAAGCACGTATCACTTACCTAGCTTACGCTCCAGAAATTGCTGCCGTTATGCTTCAACGTCAACAAGCATCTGCCATTATTGATGCCCGTAAGATGATTGTGGATGGCGCTGTGGGTATGGTTGAAATGGCCCTGGAACGTCTCAATGAAGGGGAATTGGTCGAGCTTGACGAAGAACGAAAAGCTGCCATGGTTTCAAATCTCCTAGTCGTCCTCTGTGGCAATCATGATGCACAACCAATTGTCAACACAGGAAGTCTTTACTAAAGATGGCTGAAGCTAAAAAAAAGCAGATCCCCCTTCGACTCTCAACAAAGTTATACGCTGCACTCGCATCATGGGCAGAAGACGACTTTCGTTCAGTCAATGGGCAAATCGAGTATCTCCTCACAGAATGTGTCAAACAACGGAAGAAAGACGGAAAATACGTATCAGAAACCATTGACGAACCATTTGAGATTGATATTTAACACCTTCTCCTGTCTGCCGTGTCGGATAGGAGAATTTTTTCATCTTTTTTTGTCAAGTAACTTTACTTTACAAAAAAAATGTGTTATCCTAGTATGGTTGATGAAAATCAGTAGATTGAATCGAATATAAATACCTAAAGGAGAAATCAAAATGGCAGTACCTGCACGTCGCACTTCAAAAGCGAAGAAAAACAAACGTCGTACACACTACAAAGTAACAGCTCCATCTGTAAACTTTGACGAAACTACTGGAGATTACTCACGTTCTCACCGTGTATCACTTAAAGGATACTACAAAGGACGTAAAATCGCTAAAGCTGCATCAGCTGAATAATAGAAGGGAGATACCATGCGCGTAAATATTACACTTGAACACAAAGAATCTGGTGAACGCTTGTACCTTACTTCTAAAAACAAACGTAACACTCCAGACCGTCTTCAATTGAAGAAATACTCACCAAAACTTCGCAAACACGTTGTGTTTACAGAAGTAAAATAATATAACATACAGAAAGCCTATGAAATCAACATTTCTAAGGCTTTTTCTTTTAAATTTAGCAAAATAACTGAATTTTAACTGATTATGATTGTTCATATCAAATAGGGGAATGTTTTTGATATAATTATTTTGAAAAACATTAAGGAGCTTAATATGAAGAAGCCTATAAATAATAATTGGGGAGAAAAAATTTCTGAAGTCTCTAAACAAATCAAAGAATTTAAAATAACTTCTTTTTATATGTTAAGTACAGACTTATATAAAATTAATAATAAAAAATTAACACAAATTATTACTAAAAAATTTAAAAATCATCCAGCCACAATAATGGTTTTAATAGGTACCAAAGATGGTCAACTTATTGCTAAAAAAAATGAATTTTGGAATATTCCCTCTGAGATACATCATTTGAAAGAAGCGATTGATGAAAAGACTAATGACTATCTTGACTTATACTTTATTAAACTTGAGAAGGAAAAGCAAAATTGGTTAAATAACGCAGAAGGTAATCAATTTATTAAATTTATCTTCACTCCTCTTATAGAATTTGGTAAAAAGAGCGAAATATACCTCTACTTTGTAACACTTACCGTATATCAAAATGGGGCAATAGTAATTGATTTATTTGAAGATTTGAGAGATTCTTTTTATAACATCGATTTTCTACACCCGTATACCAAAATGATAGCCAAACTCTTTCCTGATTTTAAAAATAAAAATAAAGCATACTCTTTGAACTCTTCTCAACAGTTAGATGATATTTTAAATTATATAAAAAAAGAATTATCTTCAATAAACGGAGGAATTCAATTAAGCGAACGTTTTTTTACACTCCACTTCATTACCAATATGAAAGATATGAATAAATTAGAATTCTTTAAAAAAGACAAATTGTATACTTGGATGATTAATGCTCCATATACTTCGCATGCTCTATCCTCTATGAATAAATCAAAATATTACATAGCAGACTATTTTGATTTAGAATACATTAACTACATAAACAAAGGCGCTAATTATATCATTTGGAATAACAATGATTCTAATAATTTTGAGTTCAATTTTCTACAACAAGCTAGTTTCTTTTTGGCTTCTGCTACCCCGTTTTTTCAATTAGTTTGCCTTGAAGAAACTATTATGGACGGACTTGAAAAATTCCACCTCTCAAACGAAAAACATCTTATTAATTTTAATGAATGGGCTCACAATTATAAAAAATCATATATTTTTATGTACCGACTTAATTATAGACCTATTTTTGAACTTTTTAATCATCTTAAAGAGCACTCTGATTTCACTCACGATGAATATGTAGAAAAAGTAAAGCAAGAGGAATATGACTTAATTAAAGAAAAATATCAATTTAATGAATTACGAAATACTAAACTTATGGAAGCAATACTTTTTATTATTGCTTCCGTATCTGTTCTTCAAGTAATAAATATCTTTACTAATAACATTGAGATTTTATTGATAAGTTTAGCTAGTCTTATTGTTATTTCTATTTTTATAATCATATCAAGAAATCTAAAATAGCTGAATTTTAACTGATTATAATAATCAAGAGATTATTTTAGACAAATCTATCATAGCTTGTTCAATCTTATGTTTTCCTTTTTGCATAACATGAAGATAGATTTTTTCTATTTCTCTACTATCTTCTGAATGTCCCACAAACTCTCGAATAACGTTTAAACTTACATTCTTATCAGCCATGACTGAAACAAAACTATGTCGGAACATATGGGGAACTATGTGAACAGGCCTACCAAAATCAACTAGGTCATCAATATCCTTATAGGATTTTCCACTTTTCTTATTATACTTAGCGGACTGACTAGTTCCACCTCTTAAGAACATTGAAATTTCTGTATGATACAATGGACTGCCCTGCTGGTTCTTCCCTTTTATGTATACCCTAGTAAAAATATATCCCATATCATGATAAGTCGGATTAAATCTCGCCTGAAACTTATTTCTTTCAATATATTTAAGTAAAATTTGTTCTACTTTTGGTGACATCGGAATAGTTCTAACGCTTTCTTTAGTTTTTAGAATTGCTCTATATCGTTCCTTCTCATCACGCAAGCCTTCTTCTGCCATTTCTTTGTCAGTCTTATTATGGCTTGCCCTCTGCCAATGAACCTTAATGAGTTTATTCTTGAAATCTAGAACATCTTCATTCAAACCTAATGCTTCACTCGGTCTCATACCTGTCAAGTAGATAATTCTGAGTACATCAGCAACTAGTTCATTATTATGTCGCTTAGTCCAGTTTTCAATAATTTTAAATACTTGATTAGCCTCTTCAACTTCAAGATATTTTTCAGCTATATCTTCCCTAAGTTTCGCCTGCTCTTCTGCACTTGTTAGTGTCTTACGCTTAACCCTCTTATTCAAAATAGGGTGTTGCGACGCTGTCAATTCTCCTTGTTCTACCGCCCAATCAAATATCATTTTAAGATAGATATGAATATTCTTTGAAGTTCCCTCACTTGCATTATTTATAATATCTTGCATTTTTTCCTGTTCCATACAGAACTGTTTAAGGCTCATATTTTCGTTGAAATAT
The DNA here is from genome assembly GCF_001074975.1 of Streptococcus pseudopneumoniae. Lineage (GTDB taxonomy): Bacteria > Bacillota > Bacilli > Lactobacillales > Streptococcaceae > Streptococcus > Streptococcus pseudopneumoniae_D. The sequence goes on from NZ_JUUO01000053.1 coordinate 16,578, forward strand.
GGGGAAATATGCTGGTTATAAACACTAACTCTAGTATTTAGAGTATTCTTGGCAGGCTTAACACGATTAACCCACCACTTAAAAGCTAAACCGTATAATTCACTGTTTTCATCATACGGTCTAGCTATCTCTTTGAGGCATAAAGTTTTACTAGGCTCTAATTTCTTTGGTTTTTCTCCAGTCAAATCTAATACGGTTTCATCAATCATTTCATTTAATATCTTTGAAACTTTTGTAATCAGCTGACTATTCTTTATATCAGAAATAAGTAACTTCTCATGTCCCTTACTGTCTTTTCCTGTTGGTATTGCCTTAGTCGTATACCACCCTTTATTTTCTCCCCTTGTAAGGTACTTATAACGACTTTTTGTTATCAAAGGATGAGTATATCTCATTGCAAACTTAACAAGCACGTTGCCCTTTTTAGAAGGGTCTGGTTTCCATTGATAAACAGTTAGAACTCGAGTAGTCTTACCTACCTTCATTTTTACCCCCTTATACTAAGCTATAACTGCCTCATTTTCATGGAAAATCTTATAATCAAACCAATCTTTAAATACCTCCGCATGAATAAAGACATTCCCATGAGTTCCACAAATTCCAAAAGAATATGGACTATTTCTCATTTGACGAATGTAGTGATCCAATGTAGGTAATTTCATACCCTTCCAAAGTTCATCTAAAAATTCTTTCTTCCGATACCAATTTTTAGTTAAATCATAGTCTGACTTTGTCTTAAGCTCTATCATTGGAATACTTTCCTTTCTTATGCTATAATCTAGTTAGTTAATTTTTAGAGGCGACTTATTTTCAAGTCGTCTTTTTTTGTCCCCAAAATTGAGAACTATTCTGCTCTCTTACATATTGCTCTATATCCTTTTCATCATTATCAGTTAGCCTTGAAAGTCCCTCTTTGAGCAAGCTTTGAATATAATCTTCTGCCTTTTGAACATCATAGGCCTGATACTTTGCAATATAGACTTTTGCTAATGTTTTCGCAACTTGTTTCTCTGTCCAAGCCTCAGACTGCCGTAGTGTCGTTTTAGCTCTTGTAATACTAAGAACTGTCTGGTTTTCAGTTCCTAGATAATCTATCCACCACTTGACTTTTTTTCTTCTCCAATGATTGCTATCTGTCGCATTTGGACGAACAAAGCGATAATGACCATTTATAGCTTCAAAATAGATTGACGATAATGGACGTTTTAAAAATAACTGCTCTGCAATTATATTAGCCTTTTCCTGCCAACATCTAAGCTCTGCGCGAATCCAAGACGGAACTTCTACAAGCTCTTGCTTACCAAGTTGCTCCATACGTTTATTATATATGCACCACTGCTGATTACCTCGTGAACCTATTGCAACTGTTTCTCCTACTCGCTCACCAGAATCTAGTACTGATTTCTCATGATATTCAAAGTGTTTTGCTTTCGAGACACATAATCCTTTCTTGCAATAGTCATATATCCGTTGAACATCTAAGCTACCGTCAAATATGTCGTGGGCAATATCTAAACGAGTGAAATTAACATTATACTGGTATAAACGAGTAATTAAGGCAATCCAATTATTTTCGTTACTGTTTAAAAATTCTTCATATTGACGACAACCTTGCCCTTTTAATTCAATAAATACACCCATAGAAAGCCTATCAGCATTAAAATACACCTTAATTTCTGAACAAGAATAATGTTGCTTATACTTATTTATTCCCCAATCATTCAACGTGAAGTTTTCAAGAGGAATCAAAAGGATGTCAGTCAGAACTCTTTCTGGCGGAACATCCTTAACACTCACAGCAAAATAATCTATTCTGACTGTATTCATAGGATTATTCTCCTAGAACTTTAATATCCTCACACACAATTTTTACACCTGCCCAATTACTTCTAGCCATATTCCAAGCTAGTCGAACCTTAGGCCGAATCAATTCAACAGAAACATTCAACAAAGCATCATTTTGAGCAAGTTTTGCAATCTTATCCAGATTTCCGATAATTTCAAGGTTAATCGCTTTTAAGTCATCAGTAGAAATTCCCATTTCAGTTAGAACTTTCACTTTGTCAGCGTCAAGAACAGTAGAAGTAATTTTACTTACTTCATCTGTCTTCACGTTTTCGCCGTTGACTTCTTTGTATTTGTTGTTCACCCTAACTGACAAAATCACTACTTTCTTAGGAATATCAAACTGTGACATTTCAAGGTCAAGCAATCCAATTTTAATGTTTGTATCTGTCATATTGTAAACCATATTTTTTCTCCTTTAATTCCGTATCCTACATGAAAACACCTCTCATCCTTACTCTACCAAGAGTTTGCGACCTCTTGGTACAACTAGCAAGCCGTAACCCCTTACGTACCAAGGGTTTAGAGTACATTTCATGTATGTGTGCACCCCCTATTAGTACTGGGGCTGTTTTTTCTGACCTCCTGCAAAGCAGTCGGTTGGCTCTTTCTCCTAGCAAAAAGAAGAACGCTCCGCTCGATTCTGCCCCTCCTGGGCAATCGCCCCTATTTTGCTAGCTCGAAAGACCGTCATCTGAGTTTGGTAAAATACTCAACGGTTCATTGTTTATCCTCGTTAATACCTCTATTTGCCTTTTTGATAAATCTTCAAGAGACTTACCCTCCATAGCTAATGCCCACCACACAGTTTTTTCAATCGTACAATTAGGGCAGGTTCTGGGGGATAAAATCCTAAAACTACCCATTATTGGAGGATATTCCCATCCTTTATCAAAAGCTAAATCTGAATCAATAACCTCTATCCTTCCGCATACTTCACAGATATGTTTTAAAATCATAATATTAAATCCCCTTTATTCCAGCTCATCAACAATAAACATGTGAGCTATATTCATTGCTTTTAGCAACGCCTTATATGGATTGGTATCAGATTCATAATCCTTCATTACATTTCCATCTCCTAGCTTCACAAGGATTTCTACTTCACACATTCTTCATCCTTCTTATAATCTTTAGCAGCACATTCCCACACTGGGAGTATTATCTCAAATACATCTCTGACAAACAATGGGGCTTTAAATTCCTTAACGGAATCTCTATCTATGGAGCAAAGCCCAACTCCTTTATCCTTCTTGACTTTGGGTACATCTGTTGTGCCAAACATCATCTGGCTAGATTCGCGAGTTGGGACTCCAAGGAATATAGCATTGACAAGCTGTTCTCTAATATTGGTAGAAAGGCTATCGGCACGTGGCTGTTGCATAACAATGCAGACCCCCATAGATAAAGACCTAGATTTTTGAGCAACTATGGCAACCATATTTTCAAAATCCTTTTTAGCTTTACTGTCCATTGATGCAACCAAAGAACTATATTCTTCTATTATCAGCAGTAAGGGAGGAAGGCCTAAGTCTATACCAATACTATCAAACAAATCACTTTGATTATAAATTTCCATCCGCCTATTCATCTCATTAATATACTGACGTACAATTCGAAAGGCATCCTCATTACTTGTCCCATAATTTCCTACTGGCATTCCCGAACGCTGACACAGTTTATAAATGTCAGACATTTTCGGGTCAATCACAAAAATCTTGGCATGTCTACCACATACAGTCTGAGAAATAAATTTCGATATTATAAAATATGTACTATAACTCTTGCCTGCGCCACTAGAACCAGATATCAATAAACTATAATTTTTCCTCAAATCAATTATAAAATCATCATAGATTTGAATTTTTAGACTGTCATCCTCAAGAGGGAGGGAAGTAATATGCTGACGTTCGGGCGGTCTATACACAAAAACATATTCAACATGAGTAGCATAAATTTCTTTAGACGATAGGCTTATTCCTAGAGCACTACTTAGGAGAACATCTAAATTATCCATCTCTATCGAGAATTCATCACCAGATTTCAATGCTTGGACTACAATTGAAACATCATTCAATTGGTAATTAAATTTAGCTGAACGAAAAATGGCGCCATCTTCTGTTGCTGTAAAAAGAAAGGAATTCCTACTAATCATAAATAGAAGGTTTTCTCTGAGAATCAACAGTCCTTCAACATGATGAGCCCATCCTTTAATTTTATTTCCAATGTAAAAAGTTATCATTAATCCAATAGATAATATAGCCAACTGGAAAAGCCACACTTTGAAAGCAATACTAATAGAGAATGATAATACACTCAGAAAAACTATAATTAACCAGCGGATACTTCTCAATTTAGATGTATTTAAAAAGTAGTACTCAGATAAAGAAGCTGTTTGTTTAATTTTAAACATTTTTTACCTAAATTTATCCAACATATCCTTAACGATAATGTAAAAACTTTTTATCTTAATTTTGAAAAAGTAAAATGCAAATGTAAATAAAAATGGGGTAGCTATAATAGTACACATTAAAGAAATCCCTTCGCCAATAGGATGGAAGATAAAAACCGAAAGCCCCATTAGAATTATAAAAACGCAAAAAGATAATCTCATTCGTCTGATATCATTCATTCGTCTCACCTTTTTTGATTTCCAAAATCTCTAATAATTTAGCAAACATCATTGGAAGTTGCAATAAAATTAATGTAACCCCCAAACATAAAGCTATTTTGACTGATTGATAAGGGGAGAATGAACGGAAATCTAGATGCGCAGAAAAGCCTCCTAGCGTTGACACTATGAAATATAGGCTTATAAAAGCATTTTGACAAAAATTTTTAAACATATTTTTTGTTCTCCTTGTTTATAAGTAAAATAACGGAGGAGAGAAAACCTCTCCTACCAAAGTTAATAATATTCGACAATAGTAGTATAGAATGATTCACCACTATAGCTGTAGTTAGCCTCATTCATCAATACCATTCTAGATTTATCAGATACACGATGCTTTTGACGATTTAGTACAATAATATTCTCAGCAAATTTTTTCAAAGTTGGTTCATTAATTTTATCAAATGGTAATTTTCTCATAAGTAACTCCCTAGATTCATCGTCTAAAAGAAAGCATGGTGACTCGTCTGGATTAAACCTCTGTACACGTTTCACCCCATGAGAATTAGGAAAGACCATTCCCTCAATATCAACCAGTTCTTTAAATGTTTTCATATTTTCTTTCTCCTTAAATTAAAATTTTAAAATTAAATATAGCTTATTTTTGAAATTATATATTGCATGGAGAAGCTCGACTGTTACTCATATTCACAACCTCATTTTAAAATTATATTTCTTGTATGCATCAAGTATGTATCAAACATAAATCATGGTTATATCATATCATGCCGAGGGGGAAAAATCAAGGCCTCAAACATTACATCTTTGTTGCATATGTATTACATGTTAGATACATGAATATATATTTATTGTTGCAAAAAAAAAGACGCTCAGTGCGTCAATTAATTATTATTTTCAAAATCTATAATCTCAGACTCCAGACTTTCAAAAAGTTCCTTTATCGCTAGATTAATCACCCAAGTCCTATTCTCTCTTTCAAGCATATTTTTTTCTTTAAAAAATTTAGCTAGTCTTGGTAAATTAATTTCATTCTGTTTATTCAAATAAAAATTTGTTAATTTTGCCATAATATTCCTCCTACATAATATATATCATAAAAACACATACTTTTCAAGTAATTCCTATCCAAAAACTTCTCTACACACTTTGTACATCTGATATAAAATAATACCTTTGATGAACTATCATAACGAGTAATTTTGTTCAATACTTCTACAAACTAATGTACTCCATAAATTGAAACTACAACGCCCTTATCTAATTAAGAAAATATCTAACCTATGATAAAGCAATACTAATAAGCGCTATATTCTGATTTCCAAAGAATATTAATCTATCGTAACTGATTCCTAACTGATTAAATTTCAATAAATTCATATTTCTCTATTTACCATTTATTTTATTTTAGGTAGAAAAGCTATCAAATCAAGGTTTTCAAATATCATTATATACCTTTAAAACAACATCTTCTTCACAGAAGTGAAATAAGGTTTCATTACATTTCAGTACATACTGAAAAACATTGATTTCATGCGATTCTTGAAATTTCAAATTTCAATGTATTGCAATAAAAATCAACCGAATGACTACATTTTTGACTACATTTTTTGTGAAATAAATTAGATGTTCGGATATATAAGAAACACCCTGGTTCATTGAACTAGGGTGTTTCTTATAAGCTAAATCAATAACTTTCTTATATAGATAAATGAATTATTAGATTATATCATGAAATAATAAACAGGAAGAACTAACTTCACAACAAAATTAAATGTAATAAATTCTTCAATTTCTAGAAAATTGATTTTGAACTAATGTAGAAATACTGTAGTATAATAGGTTTAAAGAATTAATAGTAAAAAATCAATAAAGTAGGATGGACATATCATGAAAAATCATGAAGATAAAGATTTGGAACATTTAAAATCATATTTAGAAGATTATTTTAAAGTAATCATACCTCAAAAAGACGTAGAGATTTTTTACTTTAAAGATAAGAAATTTTTTTTAAAACAGTTTAGCCCTTGGCATCAAGATAAGGGTAAGAATCTGATTAATGAATTTATAAAAGAAGTTGAGAAGTCTAAAACAACTATGGACTTCTCTTGGCTGAAGATTCTACCGGATGACTTAAAAAAAGAAATAGAAAAAGTAGGCAGGCATTTGAATATGCGCTACCAAATTCCAACTCATTTTCATGGAGATATAGATACAGCTATTATTTTCCACTGTTTGGAAAATCCTAGAGGCTATTTAGGGGCTTATCAAGATAATCAAATTGATAAAGGTCTCGAGGAAACAAGCCTAAAAGGATATTATGGAAAAACCGAGATTTTGATAGCTGGTACTGAAAAAAAGAAAACTATTAAAAATATTAAAAAGATCTTAAAAGGATATAAAGAAAAGGAAGTTGATATTAAATCAATTATAGAAAGAAGATATAAATTAAAAAGTATTAAAGACGTTAAAGATATCATTTATAGTAATAAAAGCAATTTAATGAGTGAAATTAAACATATGTTTGAATTAGAATCTAAGTTTGATTTCAAAAACAAGTCTAAAAAAAGTCTAAAAAATCTGTTAGAAAATTATTACTATTTGAGAGAGTATTATTCTCAACTCATTCAGATAAATAAGGTATTAGATTTTATAGAACTGGAAGGAAAGCAAAAGGAAATTGAAAAGATCGCTCAACAAATATGTAATTTAGAAATTTATCCTTTTTCATGTGCTCAACCTGATTTAGGTGAAAATGGCATTGGTGAAAAGATTATTCTCAATTCAGACTTATCTAAGTTGGGTGCGTTCATTGTACTGAGAAGAATCTATAAATATTTATATAATAAGGAAAAACAAAAACCGGTTTTTGTTTTTCGTAAATATGATGCAGCATGGGAGAAATTGTTTAGAAAATTATTTAAAGAAGCAATGGGGGAAGATATTGCTAATAATATTATGGAAAAACTAGAAAATAATTTCTTTTATTGTCAGTTACGACCAATAGGTGGAGGAATAACCGATGGAAATGTAATATCAGTTCCAAACTATAGAAAATTTATGGATATGAAAGAGTCTGCTTTTGATGAAATTACAAAATTACTACCTCGAATTGATGTAAAAAGTAATTGAAAAAGATAGCTTATAGCCAAATGGAAAAATTATAAATAAGCAATACGTCTAAAATCAAAAAAGAGCAATATTGCTCTTTTTAATATACGTATAAACTCTCAATCACGATCTTCTGGAATAAATACATGAATATCAGCTTCATCACTTTGATTCCAATGAATGAATATTCTGCGACCTAATACCTTTTCTTCTATCTTAATTTCCTCAATTTCATAATAAACTTCTTCATTTGCATTAGTACTTTTCTCAAGATAATTTCTCACTTTTTGCTCGAATCTCAACTGTCCAGCATATTCCTTGGAGTTTCGATTTGCTCTAAAATCTTGAGGTGAGATATTACTTTTATTATTTATACCAAAAAATTGATTGGATTGTGAGTTATTAGCATTACGTTCATCATTTGTAAGCAAATACTTCTCAAATGAGTCAGCAATAAAATGCCCTCGATCTTTTGTATTCTCACCTTGAATGGATGGGTCATCAGGATTATGACTTCTGTCCTTAACATGGTTAACATTACTTAGAGCAGCAACGAAATAGTTAGTTTTAGGATTTTTTCTAAGTATAATCTTCCACATTATTGGATTTTCCCGATATATAGGTTCTTGGGTCACTCTACAATCTATCTCTACTTTCTTCAAAAAATTATAATATTTACCATTTGAAATTGACTGCATTTCCCAATTTTTAAACTCACAATTCCAATTATCAATATTCAACTCATCACCATATTGGTTATGAGCAATCGATATCAATGTGATATCTGAGCTAATACTATTTGTTGTCATAATTCATTTTCCCCCCCTATTATTTATTTTTTATCTTCGTCATTATTGATAGTTTAATATGACTCACATTAATTCTAAAATATCTTTTTGTTTATTATCAAAAATTTTTTTTGAGTCAACAACAATTTGGAAAAGTTCATATTCAATCTCAGTAAAATAACAAAATATCTCTGCACATTCAATTAAAGTAGGATTTAGTTTTTCTCTTGGGGGCAATCCAACTGAAAATTTAATTTTTCCTACTTGTTCAGAATGTTCAGACCAAAAGGCTTCATGAAATGCGACTTCAGACAAATGAACATAGCCAGATGATTTATTGTAAATTTCTTCAATCTCAGGATAATACTCCGAAATTCTTTTCTTAAGATTGAAATCAGTCATCTTTCTGTTTTGATTATCTCTCATATTTCTAATAGTTTTGCCACTTAAACTCTCTTTAATAAAGGTTCTTCTATCCTTTGATATAAAAGCTGCGAAGACTCTCATAAGGTTATCAAGTTGTGTTCGTACTAAAATTCCTACACAAGCCAGATTTCTCATTCTTAGTAAGTCTATTATTCCATCAATAAGTTGAACTCGTCTGTTGAGTGCTGAAAGAAAAAATATATCATCCTCAGTAAGATTTTCACCAATAATACCTTCAGCTATTGTCTTTGATTTTTCACGATATTCTCTTAATTTATTGAAATATGTCTCTATTTCATTGAAGTATTCATCATTTGTCATTACATTTCCTCCTAATCTATCTTTCTAATATGGACTCAATCATTGGTTCAATTCCATTTTCAATCAAGTACTCTATCATATGCTGAGCAGAAAAGCGCTCAACTACATAGGCTATATAGTGTAGAATCTGAGCAGCCACTTCTTTAACATTGAATGAAAATTGTCCTTCTAAAACTCTAAAAGAAAGGCTAGCAAAAGGGTCTGCATATTCAAATTGTTTCAAATATTGTTCGTAGTTAGAATGAATCGTTTGAATGATATAAATCGCGTGTGTATCATCTAACTTCATAAAGACCATTAAGCTTTCAATAAAAATATTATCCTTTTTGATACATGTTTGACATAACTCTCTTGCTGACATTTCATAAATATAGTTTTCTATGTCGTCATCAAAAACACCGTGGTCAATTTTTTCCCAGATTGTTTTCTTAAAAGTCTCATTGCTTCTAATGCTCAGCCATGCGTTTAATGCATTCAACATTTCAGTAGCGTCTTGATATCTATAATCAGGTTCTAAATTCGTAGCTTTTTCACTAACAGAACGAAGTGAATGAGAAAAAATATTAGGATTCTTAGTCATAACAAAATTAATAATACGTCCCAGTGAATACACATCGCTTCGTTTATCAGCATCTTTTAAAAGTGTTAATTGCTCTGGCGCGCAATAAAAGAGTTGACCAAAGGAAGTTGTGTCCATTGTTTGATGAGATGTCAGAGTATTTAGGTTTTTTCCTAATCCAAAATCAGCAATCTTAATTATCCCATTCACGAAGAAAACATTGGTTGGACTTAAGTCTCTATGCAGAACATCTCTTTGGTGGACAAGAGACATAGTATAAAGTATTTGACGCAATATATTGAGCTTAGAGTCCTCTGTCAGCTCACTTGCTTCAATATAATTTCCCAATGTATCATCGGCTTTTTCCATTGTGTATGAACAATTACTACTATCGAAATCAAATACTCGAATAATGCTCTCAATATCCGAACAAGACTTAGTTATTTCATACTCTCTTTTTAACCTACTTCTCAACGATTGTCGTCTCACAGATTCCTCATTTAGTTTTTTTATCACTAATCCTGTAGATTTTTGGAAATAAATATCAGCAAAGCCACCCTTTCCAATCTCAACTAAATCTAAATCAATTTCTACTAAATAAAATTCATTTCCTCTTCTTGAGAGTTTTAAAGAATAAACAGAACAAATTTTATCTAATTCATTTATTATTTTCTGCTGATGCTCTAAAGCATCCACTTCACTTATCTGACGCTCTGTTAAAAGATATTGTTTGCTGAGTATAAGGTTGAAAAATGAATTGATAATGCCTCTAGATGAAAAGTCCAATAGCTTATCATTCACATATATCCATCTTGTAGGAAAACCCTGACCATAACTATCTTGAATATGGAAATGGGTATTGAAAAAAGAAACTAGCTGAGGTCCTGATTTATAAGTAAACATCCCCATCTCATCTCCACAGAATATCTTTGCTAGTCTTTTGTAAAAATCTGGATTGATCAATAACTCGTCCTCCTTATAAATGGTAATTCTTTAATTTAATAAATGTAGGCAGTGACATACAATCTACTTTCTCAATTAAACAGAGGGTGTCGTCAAGAATAGAAAAAATATAAAATCTATCTTGAAATATAGTTACAAAATAAGTCTCAAATTCCTTTGCTTTTAAACTTCTGTATTCAAATAGTGAGTGAAAATCATAATTTAACGCGCTTACAATAATATCATCCGAATTATCTGTCTCGAGTATATCAATCAGCTCAAACGAATATGGAAAAAATAATAAAAGGTTTTTCTGTTTTTCCAGCATTTTCAACACTTTTATGATATCTCTTTCAATACCATACTTTCTAATATTTAAAAAGTTTTCCCCTAATCGAGTGAGCTCTGATATATCTCTTGTTCGGAATGCAACATGAATCTGAGTAGCTTTTACTTCACCGAATTTCTTTTTACTTTCATGAGTACCAATTATACCACCACCATAATTGCTAATACCCATAGAAAACAAATGACTAGCTTGTAATCTAGTGCTAGATGATAATAGTTTAAAGTCTATTTCATAACTTTTCGAGATTGCATCACATTGACCATTATTTTCATTTAACGGTTTAGAGAAAGGAGATTGCCCTTTATCTTTAAAATGAGATGACTTATTAAGTAGCTCTAGTAAATAGTTCTCATAATTACAATCGGGCTCTCCATCAACAAAATTTTTAATAATAGTAGCTGGTGATAACAATTTGAATTTTATACGTGGGTCAATATTAGGGTTTAAATTCTCTTTCATAGTAATTCCTCCATATCATTATACCATCAATGTGTAAAGGAGTTGATTTGTTGAAGTAATAACTCATTATAAAATTAATTTAGATGTATGATTCTAAATATTGCTCTTAACTAGTAGAATTAATTATTTATAGCTCTTACGATATTATTAATTTCTTCTGTTTATCAATATTTTAACCAAAAATAAGATTTCTATAATTTACTTTCAAGTTTATAATAGCATTTTCTTTGAATTAGGTATAATATAGTATATATGAAATATTATCGAGTTAAGGAGTAGGTAAAATGGGAGAGAAATTTAAAGAATTCTATTTCACTGGGGATCAAAGACTTCATAATTTAGATGAATTAGAAAAGGAATATGAACAAAAAAGTGGAGATATATCGAGTTACCGGGGTAGAATATTTTGTCCAGAATGTAGGATTGCTGAGCTAGCATTTACTCATAAAACATCAAAAAAAAGAGCTTTTTTGTCTACATTACCGTCGTCAGGTCATATGGCAGATTGTTCTCTCAAATATGAATCTGTATCCAGGAAGGAAATCAAGGATTACGTTAGTAATTTAGGTGAGGAGGAGATGCAAGATAGACTTGAAGCAATGTTAAATCGAATGTTGCCAAGAGAACGAGAAGAAAATCAAATTCCTGCTAATGATGAAGGCGATAATCCTTTTACAATATTAGTCGGAAGAGAAGGTCAACCTAATACTAGAAAATGTATCCCCAGAAAATCTTTGAAGAGCTGGTTTGATAAGGACGAAGAAAATAACGTCTTTCTATTTTATGGGAGCGTCCATTTAGAAGTTAAAGAATTTAAAACTAAATTGGGGGAGACTCAATACAGATTGATTGTGAAGACCAAACAAGATGGCGAGTGGAAAATAAAGACAACTATATATAGAGGGAAAAACAAGGATAAAATAGACCAACATCAAAATTATGATCTTGCTATTATTGGGCAAATCGAATTCTATAACAACCATCCACAAATTAAAACTGTATCTAGTTCTTCAATTATGTTTAGAAGAAGTCAAGGATAAAACCAAAAAATTATAGGAAGGGGTTTTTCTTTTGTTAATTTCACTACATTGCAAGGCAAATCATTCGAATGACTATGTTTTTCAATTGAATTTTGATTACAAATATTCGCGTGATTTTCGCGTGAATATTTTAAAATATATCTTAGAAACACGATAAAATCAAAGATTTTAATTATCAATCAAATTTACTTTTTCGCGTGACAATCGTCTTAAAAAACAAATTTAAGCAACATTATATTTTAGGAAGGAAAAATAATTCTCGGAACATTTGCAAAAACCAAAACGCAGGCTCAGACCGTCCTGCGTTTTTTCATTCTTAGCCTACTCTCTAAATCTTTTTCAACTTTTCAAGATAGGCGGTTAATTCTGCTTGGGCTTCTGGTGTTGTGCCTACTAGCTGGCTGCGCATGTGTGCGAGTCTGGCTTCTACCTCTCCAATCTCTTTATCAATCTCTGCGAGCTGGTCTGCGAGGTCGGTTAGGGGAACTACGGGTTCTTCCTCAAAGGTATCGACATAGCGCGGAATGTTAAGGTTGTAGTCATTTTCGACAATCTCTTCAAAGCTGGCTAGATGGGCAAATTTCTCGACATTCTCGCGTTTTTGATAGGTCTCCAAAATCTTGGCAATATGGTCTTCGGTCATATTGTTTTGATTTTTCCCTTTCTCAAACTCTTTTGAGGCATCGATAAAGAAGACATCCTTGTTGGTGCGATTCTTTTTAAGGATGATAATGGTTGTCGGAATAGAGGTATTGTAGAAGATATTTGCTGGTAAACCGATAACTGTATCAATAGCGCCTTCTTCTAGCAGGTGCTGGCGAATCTTTTGCTCGGCTGCTCCTCGAAAGAGAACTCCGTGAGGAAGAACGATGGCCATAACTCCATTATGCTTGAGATGGTAAAAACCGTGAAGAAGGAAGGCAAAATCTGCTTTTGACTTAGGCGCCAGAACTCCATAACTTGAAAAGCGAGGATCTTGCAGGAAGCCACTATCTGCTGACCACTTCAGTGAGTAGGGTGGGTTCATCAAAACTCCATCAAAGTCTGTCGGCTCCGTAGTCGGCCAATCTTCGTCTAGAGTATCGTGGTTGCTGAGGTGATAGTTCTCAATCGCAACTCCATGAAGCATCATATTCATGCGAGCAAGGTTGAAGGTCGAAGTAATCAACTCTTGACCGTAGTAAGAAATCGTCGAAGCTTCCTTACTATAGCGCTTAGCATTGAGCAAGAGAGATCCAGAACCCATGGTCGGGTCGTAAACCGACATCCCCTTTTGATGCTCCCGCCCTACAAAGACAATCTGAGTCATGAGATGAGAGACTGCTTGAGGTGTATAGAACTCTCCAGCCTTTTTCCCAGAATCACTGGCAAACTGACCAATCAAGTACTCATAAGCATCACCCAAGATATCACCAGCATGATCAGACACATTGAGGTCGTTGAGCTGTTTCATAACCTCAGAGATGGTCTTGTTTTGCTTTTGTGGGGTGTTGCCTAGCTTTTTAGCATAGAGGTCAATATCTTCGAAAAGATTTTCAAATTTTTCATTGGCCTGCTCGATATCACGGAAACTTTGGGCTAGAGATTCTAGCTGGAAGGTTCCTTCATGGATAGACTGAACCAGCTTGGTAAAGGTCAGAGAAGGCTCAATCACATAGCCCAGATCGTCATTTAAGACTTCGATGAGGTCTTCACGGACATCTGCATCCGCAAAGTTTTCCTCATAGAGAAGCTGCGCTTGCTGGAAGGACTCAAAGGTCTCGTCCAAGTTATCACAGACGGCTTGTAGGATGTTGTCGGATAGGTACTTGTAGAAAATCAAGCCCAAGAGGTAGGACTTGTATTCATTGGCTTCCATCTGGCCACGCAGGATATCTGCCGCATTCCAGAGGGATTGGTAGAGTTGTCTTGATAAATCTGTTTGTGACATAGGGTCTCCTATCAATTTCTACTTTCATTCGTTTAGTGTAGTTTTTTGCGGTCTTTGTATCTTAGATAATTGAACACGATCTAAAAGCTGTGTAAAAAAGATAAACTGTCTGGTCTTCATCGAAGACTGCGCCAGTTTCCTATTTTTACTGGGCTTTTGACGATCTTTGTATCTTAGATAAACATTTTTCTGAGTAAGGTTTGTTTGCTTTCTTTGAGCTGATTGACTTTTTCCTCTTGCTTGGCAATAGCCTTGTCTAGGTCTTGGAAGAAAGAGGCGATTGCTTCTTGTTCAGGGAGTGCGGGAAGAGTTGCAATTACCCTTTTAAAATCTGTCTTATTTATTTTGTCTTGTACACCTGGTGTCTTCCTCATAGTAATTTGATCTTGAATATTTGCTGTCAGCATCATAAAATATAAAAACTGATTATTACTTGAAGTACTTCGTATGAGTACGGAATTGGGAGCTAACGTCATAGGTCTATCTAATTCAGGAACTTGGAAAAATCTCCCAACTGTCCCTACATTTGACATCAATATGTCATCTTTAAACAATCTACTCTTAGATAAAAAATTGTAACCTTTCTCATCTGTATAAAGCCATGGTCCCTTCCAACTATTTGAGGCGTCCTGTAATCTAATCATGTATGCGAAATTATCTTTTTCATAAGTTTTCACATTATTTCTTAGAGATTCAAAACTCCCATTAGCTACATAATCAGTAACAATATCAAACACTTCCCCCAACTTCACTTCCTTCCACTCATCTTCAAATCCTGCGAAGCGAAGGGCTGGTTTGGTTTGTCCTTTGGCTGGGAAGAGGAGCTTGAGGTAGGTTTTCTTCTGCTCCTTGAGCACCTCTAACTTACGCTGTTGAAGGCTAATAAGCTGGTCAATATCTTGGAAGAGAGAACCAATGGCAGTTTGCTCGGGGAGGAAGGGGAGGGAAATTGCCTGATTTTTCACTATATCTGAATTTAAATTTACTTGGCTTCCCGGTTGGCCATATTTTTGCCACTGAGGTCGAAACATATCTAACCACTGAAAAAGAAACTCTTGGTCAAATCTAGGTGCTAAAAAAATTAAAAAACCATCATGAACGCCAGTTTTAACATAGTTAACTACAGGTTTACCTACAGTAGCCGCAATACTTAAAAGTAGATGAGGTTCAAATAAAACTCTTGTTTTCGCTTGTCCTAGCTTAGAAATACGCTGTTCTAGTTTATAAATCTTCCATCTTGTTCTGTAACATCTGAAATTCTTAACCATCCTACATCGCTTTCTTTATCAAACCACTTAGAGTCCTGTATTGGCCTTGGACTAGCTCCACGTACTATATCAGCTAACTCACCCAACTTCTTCTCAGACCAAGGTTCATCATAGTCTGTAAAGCGATAGCTTGGTTTCTTTGTCATATTGCTCCTCCTTATAACAATTGATTGTCCCTTGTATCTATCAATCTTAGTTTATATGCTTTATCTGCGCCTAATTTTTTCAGAGTTCTTTTTATTTGTACTATATTTCCAAATCGGTAATAACTATCAAGTAAAATATCTGCGTTTGGAGCCTCCTTAAATATTACTTTTAAATATGGACTGTCTACCCATCTTTGTTCTGAACGAATGCCAAAACCGATGAAATAAATTTCTTTGACAGAAGATAATCTTTCAAAAAGTTCATTGTAATTAGACAATACATTGTCAACTGGTTTCTTTAACTTTATAACAACTTCTTCAAGATATGCTCCTACATCTAGAGGATTGAAATCACTTAATTCATCATCAAAACCATGTCCAAAAATAAATTTTCCCCCATCAATAACTCCATGTAAATGAAAAACTTGCTTTTCAGGAATTCTATATAAATCTTCTAACGTTTTTGTATAATTGAAGTTGATAAATAATGCATCAGAATTTTTCAAAATGCTATCATTTAACAATTTAGAGTACGATTCTTCGCCTTTAGTCAGAATTCTATCCTTCCAATCAGAATATGTTTCTTCTATCCACAATTTAAATAATTTATTTAAAGAATAATCTATATACTCAGCTAGAATTTCTCCTATCTCATTTGCATTATTAGCCATCAAAGAACCATTCAATTCGCCATCAATATCCAGAAAATCCATAGTAGCAATAGACACTTTATTAAAATCTGCTAATTTCGCTTCAAAATCAGACCAAAATTTCTCAGTTTCCGTAATTTGACCCATTAGCAGGTACAATAACTTATACAAATCTACATCATCTGGATATAGTTTTTCCCCTTCTGGTCCCCTTTGCATTTCAGGAATACTATAATCGTCTATTTCTTCTAGCAATATTTCTTCATCAATTCTATTTAGATATAATTTAATGGCATTTTCACTTTGCAACGACTCTAACAACTCATCTTTCCCATAAGCCTGCTGATAAACGAACTTCTTGAAATATAGATAATCTGTCTTTAAGTCATGTGCTATATCAAAACCATTTCCGATAATAAATAATTTCTCCACTATATCCCCTCTTTCTATTACTCCATTTTCTTATTTCTACACTTTAGGTTTTCTTTTTTTGATATCTATTCTTCAATTTTACCTATTTTTGAACTTTAGGATGTCTATCTGTCATTTCTATTGTTCAATTTTGGCCATTTTTGCATTTTAGATAGGCAATCAGGCTATTCTATTCTTCAATTTTGCCTCTTTTGAAATAATAGAAAGTCTGATTTGACAAGATAACGTTAAACACCTAGCAGATAGAAAAGGCAAATCGGTATTTTATCTCCCCCTTAATGGTAAGATATCCTCTGAAATCATGCGCATATAGTCCTCTTTGAGGGCTTTTTTATATTTGAGTTTTGGTAGTGCCTTGCCTCCGTGAGCTTCCTTATAGGCCAGATAGTCCTGAGATTCTGTGATGGCTTTTTCACCATTTTGCTTGTCTCGTCCGATGCGGTAGTTGTCCACTACGAACTGGAGTTCGTCCTCTCCTATCTGCCAATAATCTGCCGTTTCACGAATCTTTTTCTGGGTTGTTAGCTCAATCATCTCATCCAACTTATGGATGATAGACTGACCCTGATAGCTCTTGGCATCAGCTTGGACATTCTGCCAGAGTTTGGAGATGAGGCTGGATAACTTGGGATTGGATTTGTTCAAATCTTCGATATAGTTATCTACCAGACTCTTTTCCTTTTTACCGATGAGGTTTTCCCGATTTTCAATCAGGGCTTGGATGAGAGAGAGGATATAGTGATAGTTTATCTCGTCGGTGCGGATGGATTCAAGCTCATACTCGATATCCAGTAACACACCTTCATCTTCTTGGTCTTCTTTTCTGCGTCTGCGGAGTTCTTCGATGACATTTTGATACTGGCCGGCAAAGTTCTCGATGTCTTCTAGGCTGAGACCAATCTCTCTGAGGATGACTTTCTCATCGTAGTCAGAATAGACTTGTATGGAGGATAGGAGCTTGTCAAATTCTTGAAAAGCCTTGGCAAAGCGTTTTAATTCTGCATCTGTCGCTGTATCCAAATCAGGCACCTGCTCTGGACTTGGAGCGATGGCTAATAGTTGATGAACCTTGTCAAGAAACTTGGCCTTCTCCTCTTGCCATTCTGGGGCTAAGACACTGGTTTCGCCACCATTTGAATAAAGGCTCAGAGCTTCATCCACCTTTTCTTTAAAGCGGTCAGGCGTTTGGAAGGTAACGATTTGGCCGAATTTCTTGCCTTCATCAAAGAGGCGATTGGTTCGTGAAAAGGCCTGAATGATATGCTGGGGTTTCATGGGCTGACGATCCATGAAAAGGGTCGATAGACAAGGGGCATCAAAGCCCGTCAACAAGCGGTCCACCACGATAACCAAGTCTAATTGCTCTTCACGGAAGGCAAAACGTTCTTTCTTACGGGCCAGACGGTCGTTGAGGTCACTATTGTAGGAAGCAATAGTTGCTAGGCTAAAGTGAGTACCAAACATGGTATTGTAGTCCTCTAGACTCTCCTCCATGTAGGCTTGGTTGACATAGGAGTCTGCTTCATTTTCTGTCACAGAGTAAGTAATAGCAACCTTAGGAAAGTCTGGCAAGACTTTTTTAACATTTTCCGAAATGCTTAAAGACTTCTCTCCATTTTTGACTTGCTTAATCAGGTTATAATAGGCCTGCGCACGGGCAATGCTTTTGACGGTCAAAATGGCTTCATAGGTTTTCCCCACCCCATTTTGGAAACCAAGTTTGCGTCTTGAGCGATTGAGAATGGCATCTAAAACCGCAAGCATGTGGCCTTCGTCATCATAACGCTCCTCGTCAATCTCATCTTCTGCCCAACCAGGCATGGTCGTCTGATACTCTACATTAAAGCCAAGAACCGCCTTGTCATGGATGGCTTCTTTGACGGTATATTGGTGGAGACAGTCACCGTACTGCTCTTCGGTCGTCTGAGCAAGGTCTCCTTTTTGTTCACGTTTATTTTC
Source organism: Streptococcus pseudopneumoniae (assembly GCF_001074975.1). GTDB lineage: Bacteria > Bacillota > Bacilli > Lactobacillales > Streptococcaceae > Streptococcus > Streptococcus pseudopneumoniae_D. Next base: position 35,432 of record NZ_JUUO01000053.1, read on the forward strand.
TGTAAAGATAGGAGTCCCTGTAAAACCATACCAGAGAGAATTTGTAAAGAAGTGCTCTAGGTGGCGCTGGCGTTCAGGAGTCACTGCGCGATGGCATTCATCGACGACAAAGGCTAGTTTGAGTTGTTTGATACGATTGTAGACCTTTTGGTGACGGCCTTCATCAAACTGACGAATCATAGCATTGATTTTCTGGATGGTCGTCACAACGACACGGCGATCATCAGAAGCCAGATTTTTAACCAATTCCTGTGTATCATCGGTCTCGTCGATATCAATCATGTCGTTCTCTGCGTAAGACTGAAACGAACTGGTCGTCTGCTGGTCAAGGTCTGTCCTATCAATCACAAAGATTGTCTTTTCGATAGATGGAATCTGGAGCAGATTGCGCGAAACCTTATAAGAGGTCAGGGTCTTTCCTGAACCAGTCGTATGCCAAATATAGCCTGACTGGCGCTTGCGACTGGCTTCACGGATGGCTTCAATGGCATGAACCTGATAGGGGCGCAATAAAATCAAGGCTTTCTTGTCATCATCGATGACAGAATACTGCATGACCATCTCATGAGCTCTCGGTATCGACAAGACAGACTCCGCAAAGTCAAATAATTGAGGTAGGGGTCTATTTTCACTATCCACCCACTTGGTCAAGAAGCGTTCATTTAGCTTGTTGGCTTTGGCAGCTGCGATGTAGCGAGTGTCTGTGACATTAGAGACGACAAACATCTGAAGACTTGAAAAAATGCCTCTGAACTGTCCTTCTTGGTCGTATTTCTTAATCTGACGAAAAGCATCCATATAAGGATGAGAACGGCTTTTCAGTTCGATTTGAATCATGGGCAGACCATTGATTAACAAAGTCACATCCCCACGGCGCTGGCGAATCCCTTCTCCGCCTGTGATGACTTGGTTTACAACCTCATAGCTGGATTTGCCACCAGCGACATTATTTCTCCACAAGACTTCCAAGCGAATGGTGCCTAGACTGGCATCTTCACGTTGAACCTGTACCTTGGCAATACCATTTTCCCCTGCTATCCACTTAGCTGCTTCATAAAAGTTGACGAAATTGAGCTGGTTTTTGATTTGATTTTTCTCTGAATTTGTAAGGGGATGGTCTTGCAAAATGCGGACATTATTAGCTTCCAACTTGGCAAAAAAGTTTCCCCATAGGAGGTCTTCTGTATTTAACTCAGGTCGATACACCCATTGACTTTCGCCCTTTGTCAGCTGGTTAATCAAATCCCGCTCGATAACCAATTCCTGTTTGGTTTTGGCTTTGCCTGCTATAGGAACAGCAGTCTCGTCTTTAGGAGAGAGTCTCTGGCTGATATGGAAATCCTGCAAGGCTGCTTGATTAAGATGTTGCAATTTTTCAAGAAGAGCTTGCTCCGTCCCTTTTATAGCTTGATAGGCTGCCGTCAGGTCTTTATCTGCATCTAGGTAGTGATGCGGGTTCTTCTTTATTTGGATATAACCCTGCACCAAATCTTCTAAACGTCTCAGCTGAATAGCAAGCTGGTTCTGGAGTTCCTGAGAATTGCTTCCAGATGCTTCTTTCTGGTGGATAGCTTCTAGGTATTCTACGATGGCAGTATAACTAGCCTGCAACTCAGGTGCTGAAACGATAAGCTCTTGTTCTAATTCTTTTGATAAGGTGTAAACCATGTTCATACCCCATTTCTAAAACGCAAAAAGCCTACCAAAAACATTGGTAGGTTTTGAAAATGGGTATGAAAACGCGAGTTTATATATATATGCAAGTTAATTATTTGCTTAAATCTGAAAACCATAGGGACTCTTCCTTTTCATTCATCCAAGGCGTTGCGACATCGAAAAAACAGCGCCTTTACTTCCTCCTATTGTATCATAAAAGACTAGTAGTGAAAAGGTTTTCTAGGGTATTCTATCTAAATCTAGCAATCATTCCATGACCTTCAAACTTCTACTAAAACAAGCAAAATCCCCTGCAAGCTATACTTACAAGGGACTTGTGTGTTATTCTTGAACTTCTTTTTGGGCGGCCTTGCCTTGGTCTAGAAGAGCTTGGACGATTTTCTCATCACGTAGTTTGACAGAATCGTTGATCATTTCTGCAGACTTGACGATGGTTGTTTCTAGTTGGGCACGTTTCTGGCGTCCCAATTCAATGGCAGCGACAATACCCTGGTTTTGTGCGACCAGACTTTCAGCCAGTTTGGTAACAGACTCAACAGCAACTGTTGGGCTTTGGGCAATTCGTTCCATCTGCGGAATCACTTCCTTGCTGGTTTCAGCCAGCATCTGAAGGGCAGCATTATTGGCATTGACAATGGCATCTGCCACGACACCTGATTTCATGGATTGTTGCAAAATACCAAGTTGGGCAATAGAAAGCTTCATTGTCGGAATCGTATTGCGACGAAGCATGCCCAATTTTTGGCGCATATCAGATGATACCTTCACAAGATTGCGCATCTGAGGTGTTGTGGCCCAGGCAACGTAGAGACGGCTGACATACTCGGTATGTTGTTGTTCGAGGGTATTGACCACTTCAGCCATGCGGGCCAATTCTTGGGACTTGGTCTGGTATTCCACCGTACTTGTATCGAGTTGGTCAGCTTGAGCTTTCAGTTCTACAGCGCGATTGCCAGCTTCTGTTTGGCTGGCTTCGATAAAGGAAATCACTCCCACTAGATTTTCAATGGATTTGGTATTGTCCTCAATCAACATCTCAGCAGATACGATATTTCGAGCTAGCACGTCTTCTTGCTTGACCACTGCAGCTGCCATGCCATCCAGCTTTTGCTCCACTGTTTTTGAGTCAAAGTAAAATTCCTGTTGGGTATTCTTGCTCTTGTTAAACAAGCGTTGCAAAAAGTTTGGCTTTTCTTCCAACTCAGCGATTTCAGCATTCTTGTATTTGACTACAAAGCCTTGCAACTCACGATTGGTATTTTTGAGAAGATCATCCACTTGGGGAATTTGTAGTTTCTTTTGTTCTGACAAGATACGATTGACCGTATTGTTCACACCTTCGACAGCAGATTGTCCAAAATCCAAAAGTGCATTTTGATTGGTGACAAACTGGTCTACTAATTGGGGCACGTGCGCTTTGATTCCTTCTTGCTGCTCAGGGCTCAACTTTTCAAGGAAGGTCAAGGTCTTGTCTGAGCCAGTATTGGTCTCGATGATTTGGGTTGTTTTATCCACCTTAGCTACCGTATTGTTGGCAATCTGGTCAATATCAAAATTAAATTCTGTCATGGTTACTCCTTTATTTCTAACCTATTCTTTACGATCTTTTTCTAGGATACGCAGACTGATATCAAAATCACGCATATCTGTTTCATTGAGTTCTCTCAAGACCTGGTCCAGCTCAAGGTCAAATTGTTCGATGGCTGCTTTAGCTTGTTGCAAGCGTTCTTCTGCTCGATTATAGTTTTTAGGATTGGCTTTAATCTTTAAATAGCCTTCTAAAATCGTTTGGAATTTCTCCATCTTCAAACTATGAATGGCCGTCAATTCTTCCTTATCACCCTCAGCAGAGGTAGCAATCTTGTCTAAAATGGCCTGATGATCAATGGCAATATTGGCCAAGGTCTGGGACAATTCTGGAGCTAGTTCCTCTGGCTCCGCATTTTCAAAATCTACCTGACTTTCTCTATCCAAACGTTCTAGCTGAACATCGATAGTTGCCCTTACTGTACGGACCTTTTTGTCAATACGGTTGTAGACATCAGCGTCGATATAGGACTTGAGACGATCCGCCTCCTGATGGATTTCCCGCAGTTCGATTAATACTTGATTGGCCAGACTCTTATAGAACTCTGAGCCTTTCTCTACCAAGACTCCCTCTAACTGCTGAATATCTTTGTCCGCCTGACGAATCCGAGCTTTTAAAAGCTCAATCCGATCGTCGAGCGAACGATCCTGCAAAAGAGGATAGCGCCAACGTTTATAAAGGCGATAACCACCATAGCCTAGCAGGACACAAGCCGCAAGTGGAAGAGCATATTGAACCAAAAGGCCCAGTAAGAACAAGAAGCCCCAAAAATAGAGACAGCCTTTCCAAAAACCATTACCCGATTTCATAAACATTCCTTATTTTCAATTTATAAGTCTATTTTAGCACAAAAGACAAAAATGAGGGCGGAAATCCCCTAGAAAAGAGTTGATTTCTTTACTGTAGAATGGAGGCTAGAAGCGCGTGTTCTAATTTCAGTTGAGCGGACTCAAACCACAAACACACTCTGAGGAAATATCAAAACAAAAGCTTGAAAAATCGGAGGGGGTGTGTTAGAATGAATTTATAGTGATGATAATTGTCTAACAAGGCAACAAAAAGCCCCAACGTTCCCGCGTTGAGGTTTTTTTGGCTTATTGCCCCTTAAAGGTTATTTCTTGCGTGAGTTAAGCCATTTCTCAAACAAGGTTGTCAAAATATTGACTACTAAGGGTGCTAGAAAAATTGTGATGATAATTTCTAACATCGGCAACACCTCCCTTCCTTAAAGTGAGGAGGCTAAAATATTATATCATACCAGATTTATATCATCAACATCGCGTCATTATTGGCATAGATAGACTCAGATACACCAATAACCTTACTAGCAAATCTCTAAACAAACCCAGAAATCAACATTTTAAGACAAAGCAAAAAGCCCACTGTTGTAGGCTTTCTGTAAGATATTTCTTAAAATTAAA
>NZ_JUUO01000054.1 GCF_001074975.1 Streptococcus pseudopneumoniae
TAGCCAGTCAGCATCGACAAGTGCGAGCCAATCAGCCAGCACATCAGCTAGCCAGTCAGCATCAACAAGTGCGAGCCAATCAGCCAGCACATCGGCTTCAGCCAGCACTTCAGCTTCAGCCAGCACATCGGCTTCTGAATCAACATCAGCTTCAGCCAGCACATCAGCTTCAGCCAGCACATCGGCTTCTGAATCAACATCAGCTTCAGCCAGCACATCAGCATCTGAATCAACATCGGCTTCAGCAAGCACATCAGCTTCAGCAAGCACCTCAGCATCTGAATCAACATCAGCTTCAGCAAGCACGTCAGCTTCAGCCAGCACATCGGCTTCTGAATCAACATCGGCTTCAGCAAGCACATCGGCTTCAGCCAGCACGTCAGCTTCAGCAAGCACATCAGCTTCTGAATCAACGTCAGCTTCAGCAAGCACATCGGCTTCTAAATCCACATCAGCTTCAGCAAGCACATCGGCTTCTGAATCAACA
>NZ_JUUO01000055.1 GCF_001074975.1 Streptococcus pseudopneumoniae
CAATAATCTCATCAAACTTATCAAGCGCAATGCCTTTGGTTTTCGGAACTTTGAAAACTTCAAGAAGCGAATTTTCATCGCTCTGAATATCAAAAAAGAAAGGACGAAATGTGTCCTTTCTCGAGCTTAGCTTTTCTTCAACCCACTACAGTTGACAAAGAGCCGTAGATTTTAGGTATTTACCTTGTCTACTTAAGAGGTATCATATCATCGAGATAAAGGTGATTTGTTTGTTCCTAAGAATTAGGTTTTAGGTTTGACTTGTGGTAACTTCTGGAAAAAGCTTGTCTAGGATTTTTGGAGTGATAGCTTGTCCAGGACCTTCAGCACAGTAGGTGTGAATATACATAGAGGGATTGAAGTTGAGCTCGATACAAGTGCAATGAGGTTTTTCTTTGCTAGCAGGCTGAGTTCTATCTGGAATGATGAGGTCAACCCCGCAAGCCCAGGCCCCCATGCTAGTTGCCATAGCTGCTGCCAATTCTTGGTAAGAGGAATCTATTGTCTCAGTGACATCAATAGAGTCACCACCCGTAGAGATGTTGGAGTTACGGCGGAGATTGACCTTTTTCCCTTCTGGGAGAATATCATCAGGTGCATAACCTTGCTGAGTCAACATCAATTGTTCGATGTCTCCTAGCTTAATGATTTCCAGAGGTGAGCGGTGGTCACGGCCTCGCAATGGATTGGCATTTTTCTGAGCGACTAATTCACGAATGGTGTGTTTGCCATCACCGACAACATTAGCAGCGACACGAAGGAGGACAGCCTCACAACGCCCGTCCAGAATGAAGAAACGGTATTCGGTTCCTGGGATAAATTCTTCAACAAGAACAGCTGTATCTTCTGCAAAGGCAATCTCGAGAGCTTTTTTATAGTTATCAAGGCTGGCAGGCTCTTGGAAAATGGAAATGCCCAGACCGAAGTTGGTTGATTTTGGTTTAACCACAATTTGTTTGCCCTTGATAAGAGGATAGTAGGCTAGACCTTGTTCTAGACTGGTAAATTCGTCGCCGGCAGGGACAGGGAAGCCAGCATCAGCCAGGATTTTTTTGGTCACGGTTTTATTAGCCATGGCAAGAGGAACTACATAGTTGTCTTTTGAGGTCATGTTACCATTTTTGACGTACTCAACATGATCTTTATGCCAGAGTTTAAGGAATTGATCCTGCTCATCTAGGATTTCAAAATGAAGCCCTTTTTGAATGGCATCAAAGAGCAGCATCTGGGTAGAAAGTTCCATCTCCTCATAACCCTTAAGGGCATAGTGGGCAGTCCAGTCGTAATCATGATAGGCAAGCGCCTTGTCAAGGGCAAAGTCAGAAAGGGACTTGTCTTTGATATGAGGAAGAAGTTGAGCAGCTAGTGTCTGACTGGAATCTGAAAAGGCATCTTTAACTTGTTTGACCAGACCTCGATGATAGTCACCAAGCCCAAAATGTTGCACCAGTTGGTCTAGAGCTGTCGTAATGTTCTGAGTTTCAGCTTCAGAAGGTAGAGGTTCTAAAGGATGAGAGAGGGCAATTTTTTCATTCAGCGCGTGACCTTGAGCCAGAGCCTGATCAACATTTTCAGGGGTATCCAGCCAGAGGAAGGCTAGAAGGAGTAGGTGTACGGTATCCATGGTAGTTTGGCTAATACCGATACGCTCAAAGGGGTTGAGGTCGAAGTTACGGAATTCTAGGTAGGTGATTCCCTTGTCAAGGAAGGAGCGATTAACCTTTTGTCCACGGAAACGAACAGCCGAGTAAAATTCCTTTTCCGCAATCAAATCACCTTGTTCGATATAGTTTTCGATGGCAGAGACATAGTCTTCTAGGCTTGCAAAAGATACTTGTATTTCTTCCTTATTGACATAACCATGGTCGCTGTTTCGGAAGGAACGCACGAGTTCTGGCACTTCTTGGTCGAAGAAGCCTTGCTCAGCAACAGGTGCAGCACCAAAGAGATAGGTAATCACCCAACGATAGCGCAAATAGTTCTGAGCCAGCTTGAGATAGAGGGCGTTTTTGAAAGCAATTATATCAATCTGGTCACTTTCTTGGAATAGGGCTTCAACCAAATCTTTCCCTAGTTCCATATTATAGTGGATACCTGAGATAGCTTGTAGTTTAGTTCCGTATTTTTCGGCTAGGTAGTTACGATAATGGCGTTCAAATTCATTTTCCAGTTGGGCAACTTGGATTTCTTGGGCGTTGATACGAGGAGGCATGGACAAGGGCCAGAGAAGTTCATCTTTACTGATGGAACGTCCAGCTACATCGGTAATGGCTCCAAGAAATCGACGAGCCTCAGTGGTAGATTTAGCAACTGGTGTGATGAGTTCCATCTGAAACTCACAAAAATCTGTTTGAATATAAGGGTGGAAACTTCGAGCTCCTAGGCAGGAAGGGTGAGGCGTATGTGCTAATTTTCCCTGTCTATCGACACGAAGACTTTCGCGTTCAATTCCAAAGTTAGCTTGAAGGATAGGGCTAGTAGGCTCCAGCTTTTGAAGCAGTTGATTTATAGTCATAGAGTCACCTTTTCATCTAATGTTAGTAATAGTATATTATAACAGGGAAAAGAAAACAACTTTCCGCTACGGTTAAGGGGAATTTTCGAATGTTTTAGATAAGAATTCTTAAAACCAGTTGCTTTTTAGCTCTATTATATGCAAAAATTGTAAAATACCCACCGATTTTTATGTAAAATGTTATTTCTCTTGCAATTTAAATCAAATTAGCCTATACTAATGACGTATATATGAGAACGAAAGAATCCCTAGGGTCGGCACTGCACCCATAAAATGAGACACAAGAAAACACTCCTGTTGTGGTAAACTAGAAACAGGGGTGTTTTGTTATGGTCAAAAAGCATATTCAGTAGAAACTAAGCTAGCCTGTATCGAAATGAAGAAGGCAGGCAAATCAAATAAAGTTATCATGGATACCCTCAGCATCAAAAATGCTAGTCAGGCCAAGACCTGGTAGCGATGGTATCAGAATGATGAATTGTACCGTTTCCACCAACCCGTGGGGAAACAATATACTTATGGTAATGGGATGAAACAGTTATCTGAAGTGGAACAGTTACGATTGCAGGTAGAATTACTAAAAAAGTATCAGAGCTTGATAAGAGAATCGACAAAGTAAGTCTTATCAAGCTAGTAGAAGAGTATAAGAAAACGTTCCCTGTATCTATTATTTTAGAATGTTTCGGCGTCAAACGCTCCACCTTTTATCGCTGGAAACAGGAGTGTAAGAATTCTCAGAAAAGAGGCGAAATAGCAGATAAAATCGAACAACTCTGTATAGAAAATCACTTTATTTACGGCTATCGAACCATCACTCGCTTACTAAAGAAAGTTTATAACCTCGTCGTTAATCGCAAGAAGGTCTATCGTATCATGAAGGAAAAGGGCTACCTTTGCCGTGCCCGTCCCAAGAAGGAACCTAAATTAGGGAAGCCTTACCATGTAACAGACAATAAGCTGGATCGTGATTTTCAAGCAGACAAGCCTATGGAGAAGCTTGTCACAGATATTACTTATTTATACTTAGGTAAATGTAAGCTATACTTGTCCTCCATCATGGATCTTTATAATCGTGAGATTGTGGCTTATACCATCTCAGATTGTCAGGATACGGACTTTGTGTTGGACACGCTCCATCAATTGGAATTACCTCAAGGAGCGATCTTACACAGTGATCAGGGATCGGTTTACACCTCAAAAGCTTACTATCAGGCTTGTGTAGAAAAAGGCATCACCCGCTCCATGTCCCGTAAGGGAACACCAGCAGATAATGCCTGTATCGAATGGTTTCATTCCGTCCTAAAGTCTGAAACCTTATATCTCCATAAGTGAAGAAACATAACTGGAGATAGTATAACAGATATTGTCAAAAATTACATCATATTTTATAATGAAACTAGAATTCAACAAAAATTGAATGACCAGTCCCCTGTAGAGTACAGAGAATTGGTCGTAGAAGGGGTCCAGCAACCGAAGGGCGCTAGCCTTCAAATTTTCCTCCCAAAATGTGTCCAAAATATTGATAGAATTCCAGTTTTTGATAAGTCCGTTTAAAAAGACGAATCATCTTCTATTATATATTATTTTCTAAGTCAAAAATGATATAATAAAATGCAGAAACGGTTATATGAGGACTTTGTCAAGATTTTTTGGAAAATCCAGATGTTGTTTTTTTCTCTACCTATTTTTCTAAAACTGGGGAAAATCTGATATAATAAGCTTTGTAGGTGTATTATATTAATACTTACAGAACCGAACTATTCCCCTATTTAAGAAATATTGATTCAAATTTTATGAAATCAATCAGTAAATATCGTTCATAAAAACCTTGATATTACGCTATTTTTAGTCCAACTGAAACTCATACTTTCCAAACCAGGTCTTAAGAAAGCTCGTAAAGCATCACAATTCTCAAAACGTTAAGAACCAGCTACAATACAGCATTTACAACACTTCATGGTTCACACCATTACTTTTTAAGATTGCGATAAGCAATCTCTCCAACAGCCATTGGAATGACATTTGAAGTGTTGACATAAATTTGAGTTGTGCCTGTCTCACTATGTGTTAGAGCCTCAGAAATAGCTTCAATAGATGTTCCAGCCGTTGCCCCTGTATGTCGTAATTTATGAGGTGTAGCGTGTGCTAACTCTTTGTGACGTTTTCGAATGCTTTTCATTTTGTTATTTAGGTAATCAGAGTGGAGAGGTTTGTTTATGTTTTCCTTTGTATCTATATAGGTAAAGACAAATTGTTCTGGATTGCTGATGATACCGAACTGTGCTAGTTCGTATTTTTGTTGTTTTTTCCAAGAGGTATGAAGTTGAAGTAAGTCATTAAAAATAGAGAAAATAGGATAGCAAAAACTCTATTTGCGGAGAAAATGAAGCAAATATTTCCATAATAAAACGCATAATATCAAGGTTGTTCATTCAATCCTTGATATTATGCGTTTTTCTGATTTTAAAGCCTGATTGCTCAGTCTCTTTATAGTCTGTTTGATTATTAAATCGTTATTAAAATTCAATGGAGATTCGTCATTATGAGTAATAATAGTTCTTCCAGAAGTTATAGATTCCACTTTATCCCATTAGATAGTGTGTTCTAAATTCACTATATCTTGTTAGGTTTTAGGGAGAATCATTGATAACAGACTGTTGCAAATCTAGTTAGCTATATGATTTATACTTATTTACTTTTCTAGTAACCAATCTATGATGTTTTTCTTCTCAATACCATTGTAATTGGCTGTTGGCTGAATCATATCCATTGTTAATAGATATTTTGGGAATTGATCTTTAATGGCTTCTAGTGGTCTGAGTTCTCTTTCTAGTGTTTCTGGAGCAAGTGTTGTTTCACTGACCTGATAATAAGCGTAGTGACCAAGATCAGTTACAACAACAAAATCAACCTCATATTTATCTAAATTACCAACATATACTTGTGAATATCTACGTCTTAATTCCAAATATACAATATTTTCCAAGATATGCCCAATGTCTTCTTTGTGGTCTGGTAATAAGAGATGTCGTAAACCTAAATCAACGGGATAATATTTTTCTAAGCGTTGTAATAACGCTCGACCTTTTACATCAAAACGTGGAACGGAATAAAAAAGTAAACTATCTGTCAAAGTTGTCAAATAATTTTCTAAAGTATTGTGGGATATTGAAACATTTTGGCTGACTAGGGTATTGCGAATCTTATTTGTTGATATTAAGCTACCTGTACTACTGAGAAGGGTTCGGACAATACGCTCAATAATAGTAGGATTTGGATTTCCCAATCTAGTTACAATATCATTTAACAGTATGGAGTTATATATTCCTCTGAGATAGTCAATTTTTTCAGCGTAAGATGATGTTTGCAATAGGTAAGGGAAAGCACTAAAGAGATAATTGTTAAAAATTTCTGTTGTATTCAGATTCTCTGAGAGAGATTGACCTGATAGGTATTCTTCAAATGACAAAGGAAGAATCTCTATCTCAACATACCGACCAGTCAAGTTTGTAGCTAATTGGCTACTCATAAAGTAGGCGTTAGATCCAGTCAAATAGAGGTCTACATTTGGCAAAATGAATAGACTATCTGCTACCAGTTCAAATTTTTCAACATGTTGAATTTCATCTAAAAAGATATAGTATGTTTTTTCCTCAACTAACCGTTCTTTTATATAAGCGAATAATGCTTGAAAATCTCGCAAGTCATAATAACTCAGATCCTCAAAATTGATGGATATGATTTGATTCTCGTCTACTCCAGTTGCTAGTAATTCCTCTTTATAGAGTTGAAAAAGCACAGACTTACCAGCTCGTCTAACTCCACTCACCACCTTAATGATTTGGCGGTCACGATGTCTTCTTAAAAAGTCTAAATAATGTGGTCTTTTAATATAGTTCATAATAGTTACCTCAAAGATAGTATAATACAAACAAAGATTATTTTCAAATATTTAGAAATAACATTTAATTCATTTAATTATTTTTAAAAAATTGAAAATAATATTTTTCTATAATCAAAAAATAGTCCATTTTGGTATGGCATGATAGTAAATCTTGTGAGGTTTTATAGCAAGTATTCATAATAAAAAAGCGCATACTATCAGGTATATAAAAGCTTGATAGTACACGTTTTATCTTAGAAATATTTACTGGATTTTCTTTTCAAACTGACTTTTTAAGAAGTTGTCTTGTCAACAATTTTAAAGACATTTTTGAAGCTATGTTGGACTGAAAGATATTGTGCTGATGATAATCTAAAAAATGATCATTAGACTTATCTTTGGAAAAACTGTAAAATATCAAAAATTACTACAGACCTTGGATTTTACTTATCATTTCAATGATTTAGATTTCTTACATTTTATTTTGATAAGTTTTACGGTAATCTCCAGGAGAAAGTCCAGTTCTTTGTTTAAAAATTTTAGTAAAGTAAGAATAATTATCATACCCTACTTGACAAGATACTTGTGATATCGAGATATTTGTTTGAGATAGGAGGGATTTAGCAGCATTAATGCGCTTATCCGTTATATATTTAACAAGAGTTTCTCCTGTTTCTTTTTTAAAAATTCTAGCCAAATGATCTGCACTGAGATAAACCATATCTGCTAATATAGAACGATTTATATCTTCATAGTAGTGATGATCTATGTATTCGACAATACGTTGAATACTATTTTTCTGGTGTTCAATGTTTGTTGCAAATTTCTTAGCATGTGACCAGTAATAGTCAAAGTAATCTTGAAATGATTCAACTGAATGAAAGCGTCGCTGGAATAGGAAATCATGAGTGCTGTTTTGGAATAATTTATGGGCCGAGATTCCATTTTGATCCAGATATATTCCTATTTGTTGAGTCCAATCTAGTAAAATTTGCTGTAGTGTGAAAGTAGGAATTTGAGAATTATTAGCAAGTGAATTAATTTTTTCTCTTAATTCGTATTCACTTAAGGTATCTAAAAAAGTAATTGAAAGAGTTTCTGTTTTAAAAGAAGTTGGGAAACTATGTGGAACACATATAATAGTATTCCAATAAGAGACATACTGTTCATTATAAGTGTAGAGTTCTTTAGTATGAATTAAAATATCGGATATTTTATGGCAATTCTTATATATAATATTTGAGTATTTGCTAAACTTATTAGAAATTTGAGAATGAATTTCATCTGCTAATTTGTCACTACGTTTGGATGAGTCTACTCTAAAAAGACAAACATATTGATCAACCTGGCTTTCCATCTTGAACAAGCTTATCAGCTTATAAGAAGGTTGTGAAATTCTTTGAAGTTCTCTTTTTAGTTGAGAAGTCCATGATGGAGTTTCTGCAGAATAATCTTCTTCATTAAGATTGATTGTTAAAACTGCAAGGAAAAAATACTGGTGTTTTTTAAGAATAAAATCATGTTTGCTTGCTATATTTTCTAGCTCATCAATGCGAGAAAGTTGGGGTTTTCTGAGGTAATCATACCAGAAATTGTCCTCTAGTTGTAAAAGTGCATCATTTTTTCCATTTAAGTTATGATTGTCAATTTTACCAATGGCTTTTTGAATAATAAATTCTAATTTTTCAAAGTTAATGGGTTTTAGATAGTATTCGAAGCTTTGTAATTCAATTGCTTTTTGAGCATAGTTGAAGTCGGCGTAATTGGTTAAAAAAATTGTTTTTATATCATATTTTTCATTTCTAATCCAAGATAAGAGCTCGAGGCCACTACCTTGAGGCATTTCTATATCGCTTATCATAAGATCAATAGGATGCACTTTAATAATATTTTGAGCTTGAGTGAGGCTATAGGCAACATAAACAATGTCAATGTGTAGTTTATCCCAGTTTATTTTCTCTCGTAAAGCTTCAATGATAAAACGATCGTCATCAACTAATAAAATATTCATTATAACCTCCGTCTATAATCTTGTATGGAATAAGTAAAAGAATTTTAGCTCCACCTTCTTCATTATTTTCAAATGTAATAGTATAGTCGTTGGGATAGAGAAGATTTAAACGTTCGATGGTGTTTGTGATCCCAATATGATGTCCATCTTCTGTTATTAGAGACTGTTTCTGATTTAGTTTTGATAAAATTTCTTCAGAGAAACCTGGACCATTATCCTCGATACAAATCTGAATATAATCTGAGTTCTCAGTTTTTACTTTTTTTATCGATAGCAAAATTGTAAATAAATCCTGAAATGAAAAACCGTGTTTGATTGTGTTTTCAATAAATGTTTGTAAAAGTAATGATGGGATAAGAGTATTTTGTAGGTCATCATTGTAGTTTAGTGAAAAGTAGATGCTATTTCCATATCGAATTCGTTGTATTTCTAAATAATCTTTAATATGCTGAACTTCATCTTTAAGTTCTGAAAAATCTTGATTAGCCATAAATAAATGACGGAGATAATTTGAAGTTAGGATAGTTAATTCTTCAATTTCTTTGTAGTTTTTTGTTTGAAGCATACTATGAATCATTGATAACATATTTAAGTAGAAATGCGGTCGAATTTGATTTTTAAGATAATTAAGTTCAATCTTCTTAAGTTCTAGTTGTGAATGGTATTCTCGTATTTTTAATTCTTGCATGTCAAATATTACTTTATTAAGTTTATCATTTGCCTTATCAATTTCTAGTATACCTTCAGATATAAAAAATTCAGAAGGGGGGATGGAGTCCCCAAGTTGAGAGAGTCGTTCAGTGAGTCTTGTTATTGGTTTAATCATCCATTGACGAATATACAGGATAATGATGATTGATAAAATGGTGATAATGATAGGAACAGCTGATAAAAATACTTCTAAGAGTGTGATATTTCTAAAGACTTCGGCATAATCGACTAAAACATAAATATCGAAAGGTAAATGCGTTTTTTCATTTTGAGCATGAATTAGGTAGTTTTCGGAGGGTATATTGTTAGGCTCTTTTAGGGAAAGTTTACCATTATTTCCAATATTGAGTTTTTTGAGAGGTTTTAGGATATCTTCTGAAGATATGACGGCATAAATGATTTTTCCTTCGTAATGAACAGATTTAACTAAGTATTCACTGTTTTTAGTAGTTACATTTTTCCATTTACGGTCACTTATATCACTACGCAATGATTTTAGATTTGATTTTAACAGTAGATAATCTTCATATGGAATATAAAGATTGGAGACATTTATAAAATAATCAGTACTATCGGTTTCTAATAAGAATGTCATATGAGTTTCATTTTGATATTCAAACTCTGCAAAGCTAGTTTGAACTTTTTTGAGATTTTCTTGATAGTCAAGAAACGTTTGTACATGATTTAATTTCTCTAAAGATTCATTATGCGTTATTGTTGAGTACATAAAGCGTTCTACAGAATGCAATTTCTCATTAACAGAGTCAGCATAAATTTCAATTGAACTACGTAAGTGTACTATATTTTGGTTTTTAATAAAATTTCTGGTTATGTTACTCATAGCAATATTGATTAAAATATTTATCAATAGTAGTACAAGTAGGAGTTTAAAGAAAAAATGAATGGAATGTTTTTTTGATAAGTCGTGATTTAATTTCATATACTATTCTCCTATTAAAATTATAGCACTTTGAAAATATGATATCATGTAACAAAACAGATATGTTTTATCAAGATGTCGGAAAAGTAATAGTTCTCAGAAATGATAAACTGAAAAATTGATAAACCTAGTCCAAAAAGTTCTATTAAGGGAATTCTATATGGTGTAAAATAATCGTAGAAAATCAGATGGGAGGAAAAACATGAAAGTAGCATCTCAACTTCATAAAATAAAATTAAAGCATAGTATTCCGTTATATATATTACTTTTTCCTTCAATATTGCTATTAATTTTATTTTCCTATATTCCCATGTTGGGACTAATTATTGCATTTAAAGACTATTCACCAGCCAATGGTATCTTTGCTAGTCAGTGGGTAGGATTTAAGTACTTTACTCAATTTTTCTCATCATTCCAATTCGGGACAACTATGTTCAATACATTAAAAATTTCACTTTATAGTATTGTAGTAGGATTCCCCTTGCCTATTATACTAGCTATCATTAGTAATCAGTTAAGAGTTGGGAAATTTAGAAAAATATTTCAAGTAACAACTTACTTACCTCATTTTATCTCTACAATGGTTATGTGTGGGATGATTATCTTATTTTTATCTCCTACTAGTGGTTTGTTAGCGAATGTATTTAAGTCTGTTGGAATTACTATTCCAGATTTTTTATCAAAACCTAGTAATTTTGCAGGTGTTTATGTTTGGAGTGATGTATGGCAACATATTGGTTGGGATAGTATTATTTATCTGGCGGCGCTTTCTGCAATTGATCCTACATATTATGAGGCTGCAACTATGGATGGTGCCTCTAGATTACAAAAAATTAGGCATATAGAATTACCATTACTTTTGCCGACCGCTATGATTTTATTAATATTAAGAGCAGGTAGTTTATTAAGTGTAGGGTTTGAGAAAGTGTTACTATTACAGAATCCTCTTAATTTAGCAGGAAGTGAGATAATTTCGACCTATGTTTATAAAGTTGGTATGGTGAACTTTCAGTATAGTTATTCGACAGCTATAGGATTGTTTAATACGGTAGTGAATCTAATAATTTTGCTATCCGTCAACTGGTTCTCGAAAAGATATACTAGAACGGGTCTTTTTTAAAGGAAGGAGTGCTCAAGGTGAAATGGTTTCATAAATCAAGAAAAACAAACTCTGAATTATTATTTGATATAGTTACCTATGGTTTAGCAATTTTCCTTATCCTGTTAATTGTTTATCCGTTATGGTTTGTAGTGATTGCATCTTTTAGTAATCCTTCAGATGTTGCAAACGGGAAGGTATGGTTTATTCCAAGAGAATGGAAATTAGATGGATATTTACGTCTTATTCAACAACCTTTATTTTTGCGTAGCTATTTAAATACAATTTTATATACTGTTGTCGGTACCTTAGTTGCTTTAGTAGTCAATATTCCAGCTGGTTATGCTTTATCTAGAAAAGAATTAGTTGGTAGAAAATGGATGAGTATTCTATACATAATCCCTATGTTCGTATCAGGTGGCTTGATTCCTACCTACTTAACAGTAAAGAATGTAGGACTAATTGATACATTTTGGGTAATGGTAGTACCTTTTGCGGTTTCATCATACAATATTATTGTTGCTAGAACTTTCTTTAATAATAGTATTCCAGACGGGATGTGGGAGGCTGCGCAGATTGATGGATGTGGTACAATTCGTTATTTTATTAAGATAGTTGTTCCGTTATCAAAAGCTATTATAGCAGTTATTGGACTTTGGACTGCAGTTGGTATTTGGAATTCGTGGTTTAATGCTTTAATTTATTTAACAAATGAAAATTTACAGCCATTGCAATTAATTTTACGACGTTTACTAATTAGTAATCAAATGTTACAATCGCAAGCAACAGGAGAAGTGGCCTCAGATCTTCGTATCAAAGCCGATATGATGAAGTATGCAGCAATTGTTATTTCAACCGCTCCGATAATGTTGCTATATCCCTTTGTTCAAAAATATTTTAATCAAGGCGTAATGATTGGCGCGTTGAAAGAATAGGAGAAAAACATGAAAAATAAATCATTTACATATTTGTTCTTAGGAACAGTTACACTTGCTGGCTTAACAGCCTGTGCAAATTCCAATAATGCGAATAAGGACGATAAGTCTGGAGAAGATTCTTATAAAATCACAACTGTTCGTTGGTCTGACTGGGGAGAAGATTACCATAAAGGTTTTCTAACAGATTCTGCCAAGGAAGCAGGTATTGATGTTAAATGGGATACACTTGTAGCTGCAGATTGGGCAGATAAGAAATCTGTTTTGGTTGCTAGCGGAGATTTACCAGATGCATTTTTAGGTTCAAATGCATTTACAGATTCAGAAATTGCTCAGAACCAATCTCTATTTATTCCATTGGAAAATTTAATCAAGGAAAACATGCCAAATTTAACTAAGGCTATGGAAAAAGAGCCTAAGATTAAAGCTATGATTACTTCACCAGATGGTCACATATACAGCCTACCTAAAAAATTACCGATGCGCCCTACTGTAGCTAATCAGCTATTTATTAATAAAAAGTGGCTGGATAATTTAGGATTAAAGGTTCCAGAAACTTATGATGATTTAGTAAAAGTATTACAAGAATTCAAGGATAAAGATGCGAACGGAAATGGAGACGCTTCTGATGAAATTCCATTTGGAGCAGGAAACTTTGATCCAACATTCTCATATATTCTTCCGTTCAATAATCGTTTAGGTGCAGATAATACGTATGAAATGTCTGTAAAAGATGGGAAACCAGTCTACCTTCGTACAGAGGAAAGTTATAAACAAGGGATTGCAGCAATGCACGAATCTTATAAAAAAGGTTTGATTGACCCGGAAATCTTTACAGAAGATACCTCTATGAGTGTAGCAAAACGTATGGATAAGGGAGTATCTAGAGTAGGTGTTTCTAGTGGTTGGACAGCAGATGCAACGTTTGGCTTACATTCAAGTGAGTATATTGCTCTACCTGCTTTAAAAGGTATGGATGGTAAACAATATGTCTTTTCTGATCCAGATCATTATAACTATGGTCGAAATGAAATTTTGATTACAAATAAGAGCAAAAATCCTGCTAAATTATTGAAATGGTTGGATAAATTATATACAGATGAAGCAAGTATTCAGAATTTCTATGGATCATTTGGAATAGCTACTGAAAAGAATGGTGATAAGTTTAAAGTGTTACCTCCTAAAGATGGTAAATCAGCTGATGAATGGGCATGGATTAATTCACTTCGAGATTTTGGTCCTAAATACGTAAGTGATGATATCAATAGTCGTGTAGAAATCGATCAAACACAAGGTGATGGATTGAAATTGAAGATGGACCAAGATTTGAAACAATTTGCGTTGCCAGCTTATCCTAATGTGATTTATTCACAAGAAGAACTTAACAAATTATCATCAATCTATGTGAGCATTGAATCTTATGTCAAACAACAAGCATCCAAATGGGTAGTTGAAGGTGGCATAGAAAAAGAATGGGACTCATACAAAGAAACTCTTAAGAATATGGGATTGGACGAGTTTATGAAGATTCAACAGGAAGCATATAATCGTTACCAAAAAGAAGTAAAAGAGTAATATTTTATATGGACTCTTGGTTGTATGAACAAGGGACTAGCTAATTACAGGAAGCGAGACTGATAACTTCAAATTATCTCGCTTCCTTTATTCTAATTTTTAAAGAAATTTGGAAATGTTTTTTTAATAATTTAGGTAATATTTTTGTACAACTGACATTATTAAATATAGAGTTAAGACAATCGATTTTATGGAGATATCTATTATGCAAAAATTATTTTCATTAGATGGGAAAGTGGTTAGAATTTTAACTTTTTTGACAGATTTAATTATTTTAAATACTCTATTTATTGTTAGTTGTATTCCAATAGTTACAATTGGGGCATCACTAACTTCTCTTACGACAATGTGGTATCGTATTTTAAAAGGTAAAGATACCGATATTACTTATCATTATTTTCGGATCTTTAGACGAAATTTTAAACAATCAACTTTTATTTGGTTGTTTATCCTCCTAATAGAATTACTTTTATATGTGAACTATTGTCTTTGGGGCTATTCAAGTTTATTTTCAGAGTATAGTTTATTGTTAGTGTTGCCCTTTTTATTTGTTATAATACTTTTGATGAGTGTTGTTTTTCCTTATATTGGTTTATTTAAGGATAATCTAAAAAATAGTATTGTAAATAGCGTATTAATTTGTATTTTAAATCCAATACAAGCTATTATGCTGGTTTTATTTAATATTTCTGTACTGTATATGAGTTTTAGTAGTCCAGAACGGGTTTTAACAGCTATTTACGTATTTACATTTGGGGGATTTGCTTTTTGCGGATTGATGAATGTAATGATAACGAATAAAATGTTTGATAAAGTAAAGCAATTTACTAAAAGGAGGGAAACAAATTGAAAATTTTTAAGGGAGAGTTTTATCGAATCTCTGTATTAACAGACAAGCTAGTAAGGTTAGAATATTCTCAAACTGGAAATTTTGAGGATAGAACGACACAACTTATCTATAATAGAGATTTTGGTCAAGTTTCGTTAGATTATATCGAGACATCAAACGTACTAGATATTATGACGGATTATTTTCATTTGCACTTTAATAAAGGAGAATTTAACGCCGAAAATTTATTTATAGAATTAAAAGGAAATTTTGCTGTATATGGTAGTCGCTGGTATTTTGGTGAATCTATTGAAACGTTAAAAGGAACAGCTCGGACTCTTGATAAGGCAGATGGCGCAATCCTATTAGAAGATGGAATTATTAGTCGAAATGGTATTGCCTTACTGGATGATTCTCAAGGATTTATTTGGGATGAACAGTCTGGTTATATTGAGAGAGAAAATCAAATTGACCTGTATTTCTTTGCCTATGGGCATGATTATAGAGGAGCAATCAGAGACTTTTACCATTTGACTGGTTCAACACCCTTGTTGCCAAGATATGCTTTAGGTAATTGGTGGAGTAGATATTGGCCCTATACGTCGGATGAATACTTGAATTTAATTGACAGATTTAAAAAAGAGAAAATTCCGTTATCTATCGGTGTTTTAGATATGGATTGGCATATAACTGACATTCCAGCCCGTTTTGGAAGTGGCTGGACAGGATATAGTTGGAATAGAAACTTAATACCTAATCCAGAACAGTTATTGCAAGAACTTCATGATAGGAAGTTAAAACTCTCCTTAAATGTCCATCCTGCTGATGGTATACGGGCTTATGAAGAAGCTTATCCTCGGGTCGCCAAACGATTGGGGTTAAATGTAGAACTAGAAGAACCTGCCATTTTTGATTTTTTTAATCCATCTTTTAGAGAAGCTTACTTTAAAGATGTTCATTATGAGCTAGAAAAGCAGGGAGTAGATTTTTGGTGGATTGACTGGCAACAAGGGACTCAAGGTATGTTGGATCCACTGTGGCTTTTAAACCATTATCACTATCAGGATAGTTGTAAAAATGCAGAAGGTGGTTTGATTTTATCAAGATATGCAGGTCCTGGTAGTCATCGCTACCCTGTTGGTTTTTCAGGGGATACTATTATTAGTTGGAATTCCTTAAGATTTCAACCTTATTTTACAGCGACAGCATCTAATATCGGTTATAGTTGGTGGAGTCATGATATTGGTGGACATATGTTAGGGGATTATGACGAAGAGCTACAAACCAGATGGCTACAGTTTGGTGTTTTTAGTCCGATTACTCGCTTACATAGTTCTAGAAGTCCCTTTAATAGTAAAGAACCTTGGTTTTTTTCAGACACAACATCTAAGATTATGAAGAAATACCTTCGTTTGAGACATCAGATGATTCCCTATCTATACACTATGAATGTAAAGACACACGAGGAAGGTGCCCCATTAATCAGCCCAATGTATTATTTCTACCCAGAGAATGATGAGAGTTATAATGTTCCAAATCAATACTTTTTTGGAACAGAACTGATGGTGGCTCCCATTGTAGAAAAGATGGATTTGGCATTCCAATCTGCAAAAGTAGATGTATGGTTCCCTGAAGGTGAATGGTATGACTTCTTTTCAGAGAAAAAATATACAGGTGGTGTGAAGTTAAGTGTTTATAGGGACATTTCAACTATACCTGTGTTTGCAAAAAGTGGTGCCATCATTCCCTTGGTTGGTTCTGAGATAGATATGGGTGTTGATTTACCGGAAGTTGTAGATTGGTATGTATTCCCAGGCAAACAACATTCTTTTGAAATGATTGAAGATCAAAATGGTCAAAGATATAAAACAAGATTATCAATCGACTGGGAAATGGGGATGGTAGAGTTAACATTACAAGGAGATTCTAGTATCGTTCCAAGTAATAGAAGGCATAGAATTCATTTTAAAGGAACGAATGTGTCTATAATTGAATTGCCAAATAAGAATGATACAGCTAGATTCGAATGTAAAGATAATAAAACAAT
This sequence comes from Streptococcus pseudopneumoniae, assembly GCF_001074975.1. Classification (GTDB taxonomy): domain Bacteria; phylum Bacillota; class Bacilli; order Lactobacillales; family Streptococcaceae; genus Streptococcus; species Streptococcus pseudopneumoniae_D. Next base: position 16,546 of record NZ_JUUO01000055.1, read on the forward strand.
ATCTTTAAATGATGAAGTTTTTAGACTACTAAAGACGGCTTCTCTTCCATATGAATTAAAAGATAGATTGTTAAATCAATTCATCAATGCCAAAAATTCTCATGACTTAATGAATATCTTGCATCATCAGGATAAGGAATTGAGAGGGCGTTTGTTGGAAATGATATTTACTAGCGAAAACTAATTGAGAAATTTCGTACACAATTTCTATTATTTAATTACTAATTATTTATTTTTTAATGTGTAACAGTTTTACATCTCTATGCTTATTGGCTTGTATTTTAGTAATTACAAGTTTGGCATAGGGATTTTTTTATTTATTGAAGAGGATAGGATAATATTAAATGAAAATCAAAGAGTAAACTAGGAAGCTAGCCGCAGGTTGCTCAAAACACTGTTTTGAGGTTGTAGATAAGACTGACGAAATCAGTCACATATATACGGTAAGGCGACGCGACGTGGTTTGAAGAGATTTTCGAAGAGTATGAAGAGGAAAGGATAAGTATGTTTCAAGGTTTGAAACATTTTTAAACTAAACAAGAGCAAATTTTTAAAGGTGATTTTTCAAAGTAACTTCCACTTGCCTGACCGAAGTGGAAGTTAGTCTGAAATGGATTTTTATGGTGGAATTAAGTATGTGACGTATGATTTTTTCAGAAAATTTTCTAAAACAAACAGGATTTGTTTGACATTTATTTGAAAATTCTGTAAAATGAATTATTATATCGTTAAAGGAGAATATATATGGAAAAACAGAAAACATTTTTTGGACATCCTATGGGCTTGTCCACCCTCTTCTTTACAGAAATGTGGGAACGCTTTTCTTACTATGGGATGCGAGCTATCCTACTTTACTATATGTACTATAGTGTGCAAGATGGTGGATTGGGAATGGATAAGACCACAGCTGCATCGGTTATGGCGATTTATGGCTCGCTGGTATTTTTGTCCTCGGTTATCGGTGGTTTTGTCAGTGACCGTATTTTAGGAAGTCGTAAGACTGTCTTTTACGGTGGGATTCTGATTATGCTAGGGCATATTGCTTTGGCAACACCTTTTGGACAAGTGGCTCTCTATCTTTCTATTGCCTTGATTATCTTTGGTACTGGATTTTTAAAACCCAATATCTCAGATATGGTGGGGGGAATTTATGAGAAAGAGGATGATAGACGGGATGCAGGTTTTAGTATCTTTGTCTTTGGTATTAACTTAGGTGCCTTCGTTGCCCCTTATCTAGTGGGTTATCTAGGTCAGGAAGTCAATTTCCATCTAGGTTTCTCATTAGCTGCCGTTGGGATGTTCTTTGGTCTAGTGAAGTATGTTTTGGATGGGAAGAAATATCTGCCTGAATCAAGCCTTTACCCCACTGATCCACTTTCACAGAAGGACCAGCAGACCTTGATTAAACGCTTGCTGATTACACTTGTCGTAGTTATTCTCGTGGTTATAGGTTTAGTCTTTACTCACCAGTTTAATGTGGATATGATTGTTAATATCTTTACAGTGATTGCTGTAATTATTCCAATCTACTATTTCTTTAAGATTTTATCTAGTCAGAAAATAACTGCCACTGAGAGATCCCGAGTATTTGCCTACATTCCTCTATTTATCGCTGGAGTACTCTTCTGGTCTATTGAGGAACAGGGTTCTGTTGTTCTCGCTCTATTTGCAGATGATCAAACTCAACTTTACTTTAATGTATTTGGGAATCAGATTCATTTTCCATCTAGCTTTTTCCAAAGTATCAATCCCCTTTTCATTATGATTTATGTGCCGATTTTTGCGTGGTTGTGGGGGAAAATGGGTAAAAAGCAACCATCCTCTGCTAAGAAATTTGCTTACGGTTTATTTGCTGCAGGTTTATCTTTCTTGTGGATGATGTTACCAGGGATGCTCTTTGGGACAGATGTTAAGGTCAGTCCTCTCTGGTTGATTATGAGTTGGGCTATTGTGATTGTAGGGGAAATGATGATTTCGCCGATTGGTCTATCAGTCACTACTAAGTTAGCACCAAAATCCTTCCAAGCACAAATGATGTCTATCTGGTTCTTGAGTAACGCTGCTGCCCAAGCTATCAATGCTCAAATTGTAAAATTTTATACAAGCGAAACTGAAGTGGCTTACTATGGAATTGTTGGAGGAATTACGATTGTATTCGGTATTATCTTACTCTTCTACGTTCCACGTATTGAAAAACTAATGTCTGGTATCAAATAGAGAAAAACTAGAATTTCTGTAGGAATTTTAAAAGTTAGATCAATTATTTATTCAAAGGATTTAGTTCTGTATTGTACAGGGCTAAGTCCTTTTAGTTTGATGAAAACTCATGATGTTTCTGATATTCCTGGTAGACATTTGTTCACTTTTTCTATTTAATACTCAATGAAAATTAAAGAGCAAACTAGGAAACTAGCCGCAGGTTGCTCAAAACACTGTTTTGAGGTTGTAGATAAGACTG
>NZ_JUUO01000056.1 GCF_001074975.1 Streptococcus pseudopneumoniae
TCGTCGTCTGAGACTAACTTCCAGTTTTGGGAGAGAGGTGGAAGTTACTTTGAGAAGTTACGCTGAACTATTTTGCTCCTGACTTGAAAAAGGAAATAGAGTTTTGCTTTCTTCTTTTGGTGAAAATATGGTATAATAGAGAATAAAAAACTTTGAAAGAAAGAAAAAGATGAATTTAAAAGATTACATTGCAACAATTGAAAATTATCCTAAGGAAGGCATTACCTTCCGTGATATTAGTCCTTTGATGGCTGATGGCAATGCCTATAGCTACGCTGTTCGCGAAATCGTACAGTATGCTACTGACAAGAAAATTGACATGATCGTGGGACCTGAGGCTCGTGGTTTTATCGTGGGCTGTCCAGTTGCCTTTGAGTTGGGAATTGGTTTCGCGCCTGTTCGTAAGCCAGGTAAATTGCCACGCGAAGTCATTTCTGCTGACTATGAAAAAGAGTACGGTGTTGATACCTTGACTATGCACGCGGATGCCATCAAGCCAGGTCAACGTGTTCTTATCGTAGATGACCTCTTGGCAACAGGTGGAACTGTTAAGGCAACTATCGAGATGATTGAAAAACTTGGTGGTGTTGTAGCAGGTTGTGCCTTCCTTGTTGAATTGGATGAATTGAACGGCCGTGAAAAAATCGGTGACTACGATTACAAAGTTCTCATGCATTATTGATGAAAAACAGTCCCTAGGGCTGTTTTCTCTACATTATGATATAAAAATAGACTATAGCTAGTTAGAGAAAAACTATAATTGAAAACTATATCTTCTTGCAGTATAATAAAAGGACTAAGTGTTTGAGATTTGGCTTCAAACATATGCAATTATTCCTGAAAGAGTACAGTTAGGAGAGGGTTATGCCGATTCGAATTGATAAAAAATTGCCAGCTGTTGAGATTTTACGGACAGAGAACATCTTTGTCATGGATGACCAACGTGCGGCCCACCAAGATATCCGTCCTTTGAAGATTTTAATCTTAAATCTTATGCCACAGAAAATGGTCACAGAAACCCAGTTGTTACGCCATTTGGCCAATACACCCCTGCAACTGGATATCGATTTTCTCTATATGGAGAGCCACCGTTCTAAAACAACTCGTTCAGAGCACATGGAGACCTTTTATAAAACTTTTCCTGAAGTCAAAGATGAGTATTTTGATGGCATGATTATCACGGGTGCTCCAGTTGAGCATTTACCATTTGAGGAAGTGGACTATTGGGAGGAATTTAGTCAGGTAATCGAGTGGTCCAAGACTCATGTCTATTCGACCCTTCATATCTGTTGGGGGGCTCAGGCGGGACTCTATCTGCGTTATGGGGTTGAAAAATACCAGATGGACAATAAGTTATCAGGTATTTATCCTCAGGATGCTTTAAAAGAAGGGCACCTTCTCTTTAGAGGCTTTGACGATAGCTATGTATCCCCTCATTCACGGCACACGGAGATTTCTAAGGAAGAGGTCTTAAACAAAACCAATCTCGAGATTTTATCAGAGGGTCCTCAGGTTGGGGTTTCGATTTTGGCCAGTCGTGATTTACGAGAAATTTATAGTTTTGGGCATTTGGAGTATGACCGTGATACCTTGGCAAATGAATATTTCCGAGATCGTGATGCAGGTTTGGATCCTCATATTCCAGAAAATTACTTTAAGGATGATGATGTTAACAAGATGCCTTGTCTTTGTTGGTCTTCATCTGCAGCCCTCTTTTTCAGTAACTGGGTAAACTATGCGGTCTATCAGGAAACACCTTTTGACTGGAGAAAGATAGAAGATGATGCATCTGCATATGGGTATTTATAAGAGGATTTATGACATATTTAGACGCTTTTAAATCAGGGAACTTGGTTTTACCGAGTGCCCTGCTCTTGCATTTTAAGGAACTCTTTCCTTCTAGCGACGATTTTCTGGTCTGGCAATTTTTCTATTTGCAAAATACGACAGGTTTGGAAGAAATGTCGCCAAGCCAGATTGCTGACAGGATTGGCAAGGAAATTTCGGATGTCAACCAATCCATTTCCAATCTGACGGAGAGGGGACTACTTCAGTATCGTACTATCGAGCTAAATGGCGAAATCGAATTGCTTTTTGATACCAGTCTAGCCTTGGAACGTTTGGATGACTTGCTTGGTGCTACTCATTCAAGTCCAGACCAGTTGACACCTCAAAATCAGCTCAAGGATTTGGTAGAAACCTTCCAGCAGGAGTTGGGACGCCTGTTGACCCCTTTTGAGATTGAGGATTTGACCAAGACATTAAAGGAAGATGGAATCAGTGCTGACTTGATTAAGGAAGCTCTTCGTGAAGCTGTTTTGAATGGAAAACCAAACTGGAAGTACATCCAGGCGATTTTGAGAAACTGGCGCCATGAAGGTATCAAAAGTGTAGCTCAAATTGAGGCTAAGCGGGCAGAAAGAGAAGCAAGCAATCCTCAGTTGACACAGGTATCTGCAGATTTTAGAAATGCCATGGATCTTTGGAAGGATTAATCCATGCAAGCAGGCTTGAAATCCGAGTAAGATTTGCAAGCTGTGTTTAATTGTGATAAAATAAATAGAAAATAAATTAAAAAAAGAGGTATGTGAAATGTCACGTAAACCATTTATCGCTGGTAACTGGAAAATGAACAAAAATCCAGAAGAAGCTAAAGCATTTGTTGAAGCAGTTGCATCAAAACTTCCTTCATCAGATCTTGTTGAAGCAGGTATCGCAGCTCCAGCTCTTGATTTGACAACTGTTCTTGCTGCTGCAAAAGGTTCAAATCTTAAAGTTGCTGCTCAAAACTGCTACTTTGAAAATGCAGGTGCTTTTACTGGTGAAACAAGCCCACAAGTTTTGAAAGAAATCGGTACTGACTACGTTGTTATCGGTCACTCAGAACGCCGTGACTACTTCCATGAAACTGACGAAGATATCAACAAAAAAGCAAAAGCAATCTTTGCAAACGGTATGCTTCCAATCATCTGTTGTGGTGAGTCACTTGAAACTTACGAAGCTGGTAAAGCAGCTGAATTCGTAGGTGCTCAAGTATCTGCTGCATTGGCTGGATTGACTGCTGAACAAGTTGCTGTATCAGTTATCGCTTACGAGCCAATCTGGGCTATCGGTACTGGTAAATCAGCTTCACAAGACGACGCACAAAAAATGTGTAAAGTTGTTCGTGACGTTGTAGCTGCTGACTTCGGTCAAGAAGTTGCAGATAAAGTTCGTGTTCAATACGGTGGTTCTGTTAAACCTGAAAACGTTGCTTCATACATGGCTTGTCCAGACGTTGACGGTGCCCTTGTTGGTGGTGCGTCACTTGAAGCAGAAAGCTTCTTGGCTTTGCTTGACTTTGTAAAATAATCAGTAGCAAAAGCTAGGTGGAACAGCATTCAAGATGTCTGTTCCATTTTTTATAGGAGAGGAAAGATTGAAAACAAAGATTGGAAAAATTGGATTAGCAAGTCTCTGTTTACTCGGGTTGGCAACTATCCACGTCGCTGCAAATGAAACCGAAGTTTCAAAAACTTCGCAGGATACAACGACAGTTTCAAGTAGTTCAGAGCAACATCAGTCTTCTAATAAAACTCAAACGAGCGAAGGAGTAAAAACAAATTCGTCTGCCCACTGGGATGGGGATTATTATGTAAAGGCTGATGGTTCTAAAGCCAAGAGTGAGTGGATTTTTGATAACTACTATAAGGCTTGGTTTTATATTAAGTCAGACGGTCGTTATGCTCAAAATGAGTGGCAGGGCAATTACTACCTAAAATCAGGTGGCTATATGGCTAAGAATGAATGGGTTTATGATAACGCCTATAAGAATTGGTTTTACCTGAAGTCTGATGGTTCTTATGCTAACCAGGAATGGCATTCTGTTGGAGGTAAATGGTACTATTTTAAAAAATGGGGCTATTTAGCTAAAAGCCAATGGCAGGGAAGTTATTTCCTAAATGGTCAAGGTGCTATGATGCAAAATGAATGGCTTTATGATCCAGCCTATTCATCTTACTTCTATCTCAAGTCTGATGGTTCTTATGCAAATCAAGAGTGGCAAAAGGTAGACGGCAAGTGGTACTATTTCAAGAAGTGGGGTTACATGGCTAAAGATGAGTGGCAAGGTAACTATTATTTGACAGGAAGTGGTGCTATGGCGACTGGTGAATTAGTCATGGATGATGCTCGCTATATTTTTTCTGACTCAGGTGAGTTAAAAGAAAAGAAAGACTTGAATGTTGGCTGGGTTCACCGAAATGGCAGACGTTATTTCTTTAACCATCGTGAAGAACAAGTTGGGACTGATCAAGTTAAAAAGGTCATCGATGTCAGTGAGCACAATGGTCGTATCAGTGACTGGAAAAAGGTCATCGATGATAATGGAGTAGATGGAGTCATTGTTCGTTTGGGCTATAGTGGAACTGAGGACAAGGAATTGGCTCATAATATTAAGGAGTTAAACCGTCTTGGAATTCCTTACGGTGTTTACCTTTATACTTATGCTGAAAATGAGACCGATGCTGAGAATGATGCTAAGCAGACTGTGGAGCTCTTGAAGAAATACAAGATGAACCTGTCTTATCCTATCTACTATGATGTTGAGAACTGGGAGTATGTCAATAAAAGTAAAAGAGCTCCAAGTGAGACTGGAACTTGGGTCAAGATTATCAATAAGTATATGGAAACCATGAAGCATGCTGGTTACCAAAATGTGAAAGTTTATAGCTATCGCCAACTCTTGCAAACTCGTTTGAATCATCCAGATATTTTAAAACATGTCAATTGGGTTGCAGCCTATACGGATGCACTTGATTGGAATAATCCTCATTATTCAGGTTCAAAAGGTTGGCAATATACTTCATCAGAATACCTAAAAGGAATCCGAGGTCGTGTGGATGTCAGCGTTTGGTATTAGACTATGATTAGAAAGAGGGATGTGAAAGTAGCATCCTCTTTTTCTTTATTTTGTAGAAGTTAAGGGAGTTTGAAAGGGACTGTGTTTTATACTAAAAAATTCTTAAATTATCAGTCTATTGCAACTTTTCTCATGTAAGTCATTTGGCTTGCTATTGGTTTTTCTTAGTAGTATACTAAGATAGTAATCATTAAGAAGTGATTACAAAAAATAATGAACGAGGTAAAATAAAATGGTAGAATTGAAAAAAGAAGCAGTAAAAGACGTAACATCATTGACAAAAGCAGCGCCAGTAGCATTGGCAAAAACAAAGGAAGTCTTGAACCAAGCTGTTGCTGATTTGTACGTAGCTCACGTTGCTTTGCACCAAGTGCACTGGTACATGCGTGGTCGTGGTTTCCTTGTATGGCATCCAAAAATGGATGAGTATATGGAAGCCCTTGACGGTCAATTGGATGAAATCAGCGAACGCTTGATCACACTTGGTGGTAGCCCGTTCTCTACTTTGACAGAATTCCTTCAAAATAGTGAAATCGAAGAAGAAGAAGGAGAATTCCGTAACGTTGAAGAAAGCTTGGGGCGTGTCCTAGCTATTTATCGTTACCTTATCACTCTTTTCCAAAAAGCTTTGGATGTAACTGACGAAGAAGGTGATGATGTTACAAACGATATCTTTGTTGGGGCTAAGGCTGAACTTGAGAAAACAGTTTGGATGCTTGCAGCAGAACTTGGACAAGCACCTGGTTTGTAAGAAATAATAGCAACATATATAAATCTGTAGGAAATTTCTTACAGATTTTTCTATTTTGTAAGCTATTCCAAACCAGTCTTTTTTTGAGTTTTTTGATAAAATAGTACTATCAGTGAAAAGGATGGAAGCATGACTAAGAAAATCGTAGCTATTTGGGCCCAGGATGAAGAGGGTGTGATTGGTAAGGACAATCGTCTGCCTTGGCACTTACCAGCAGAACTGCAACACTTCAAAGAAACAACTCTGAATCATGCTATCTTGATGGGGCGTGTGACCTTTGATGGAATGGGACGTCGTCTGCTTCCAAAACGGGAGACCTTGATTTTGACACGTAACCCAGAAGAAAAGATAGATGGAGTTGCTACTTTTCAGGATATCCAGTCTGTCTTGGACTGGTATCAGGCTCAAGAAAAGAATCTCTATATTCTCGGTGGGAAGCAGATTTTTCAGGCTTTTGAGCCCTACCTTGACGAAGTGATTGTGACTCAAATTCATGCTCGGGTGGAGGGAGATACCTATTTCCCTGAGGAGTTTGACTTGTCTCTTTTTGAGACAGTTTCAAGCAAATCCTATACCAAAGATGAGAAGAATCCTTATGATTTTACCATCCAATACCGCAAGAGAAAGGAAGTCTAATGGAACGTAGTATATTTGGTTTTTTTACAGCCATGCTGTGTTTGGTCTGCTTGCTTGCTGGAGCACAGGCTTTTCGTAAAAAGCGCTATGGACTTTCTGTCCTGCTCTGGTTAAATGCCTTTACCAATTTGGTCAATAGTATCCATGCTTTTTACATGACCTTATTTTAGATAGAATGACAGTATAGAATAGAACGGAAGGAAATCATGCCTACAAATAGGAATAATGATATGATGGTTTATTGCTCATTTTGTGGCAAAAGCCAAGAAGAAGTACAAAAAATAATCGCAGGTAACAACGCCTTTATCTGTAATGAATGTGTGGAGTTAGCCCAGGAAATCATTCGTGAGGAGTTGGCGGAAGAAGTCTTGGCAGACTTGTCTGAAGTTCCAAAACCAATCGAACTCCTCCATATCTTGAACCACTATGTAATTGGTCAAGATCGTGCCAAACGTGCCTTGGCAGTGGCAGTTTACAACCACTACAAACGTATCAATTTCCACGATACGCGTGAAGAGTCAGAAGATGTGGATTTGCAGAAGTCAAACATCTTGATGATTGGCCCAACTGGTTCAGGGAAAACTTTCCTTGCTCAGACCTTGGCTAAGAGCTTAAATGTGCCTTTTGCGATTGCGGATGCGACAGCTCTTACCGAGGCTGGTTATGTGGGTGAGGACGTGGAAAATATTCTTCTCAAACTCTTGCAGGCTGCTGACTTTAACATTGAACGTGCAGAGCGTGGCATTATCTATGTGGATGAAATTGACAAGATTGCTAAGAAGAGTGAGAACGTGTCTATCACACGTGATGTTTCTGGTGAAGGGGTGCAACAAGCCCTTCTCAAGATTATCGAGGGAACTGTTGCTAGCGTTCCGCCTCAAGGTGGACGCAAACATCCGCAACAAGAGATGATTCAAGTGGATACTAAAAATATCCTCTTCATCGTGGGTGGTGCTTTTGATGGTATTGAAGAAATCGTCAAACAACGTCTGGGTGAAAAGGTTATCGGCTTTGGTCAAAATAATAAAGCGATTGATGAAAATAGCTCTTACATGCAAGAAATCATCGCAGAGGATATTCAAAAATTTGGTATTATCCCTGAGTTGATTGGACGCTTGCCTGTTTTTGCAGCTCTTGAGCAATTGACTGTTGATGATCTGGTTCGCATCTTGAAAGAGCCAAGAAATGCCTTGGTCAAACAATACCAAACCTTGCTATCTTATGATGATGTCGAGTTGGAATTTGACGACGAGGCTCTTCAAGAGATTGCCAATAAAGCCATCGAACGCAAAACTGGTGCGCGAGGTCTTCGCTCGATTATCGAAGAAACCATGCTAGATGTCATGTTTGAAGTACCGAGTCAGGAAAATGTGACATTGGTCCGTATCACAAAAGAAGCTGTCGATGGAACGGATAAACCAATCCTAGAAACAGCCTAGAGGTGACTATGGAACTTAATACACACAATGCAGAAATCTTACTCAGTGCAGCAAATAAGTCCCACTATCCGCAGGATGAACTGCCAGAGATTGCCCTAGCAGGGCGTTCCAATGTTGGTAAGTCTAGCTTTATCAACACTATGCTGAACCGTAAGAATCTGGCTCGTACGTCAGGGAAACCTGGGAAAACTCAGCTTCTCAACTTCTTTAATATCGACGACAAGATGCGCTTTGTGGATGTGCCTGGTTATGGTTATGCCCGCGTTTCTAAAAAGGAACGTGAAAAGTGGGGGTGTATGATTGAAGAGTATCTAACAACTCGGGAAAATCTCCGTGCGGTGGTCAGTCTAGTTGACCTCCGTCATGACCCATCAGCAGATGATGTACAGATGTATGAATTTCTCAAATACTATGAGATTCCGGTCATCATCGTTGCGACCAAGGCAGACAAGATTCCTCGTGGTAAATGGAACAAGCACGAATCAGCAATCAAAAAGAAATTAAACTTTGACCCAAGTGACGACTTTATCCTCTTTTCATCTGTCAGCAAGGCAGGGATGGATGAGGCTTGGGATGCAATCTTAGAAAAATTGTGAGGGAAAAAAATGGCAAAAACAATTCATACAGATAAGGCTCCAAAGGCTATCGGACCATATGTTCAAGGAAAAATCGTTGGCAATCTTTTGTTTGCTAGCGGTCAAGTTCCCCTATCTCCTGAAACTGGGGAAATCGTTGGAGAAACGATCCAAGAACAGACAGAACAAGTCTTGAAAAACATCGGTGCTATTTTGGCAGAAGCAGGAACAGATTTTGACCATGTTGTCAAAACAACTTGCTTCTTGAGCGATATGAACGACTTTGTTCCTTTTAACGAGGTTTACCAAACTGCCTTTAAAGAGGAATTTCCAGCTCGTTCAGCTGTGGAAGTAGCTCGTCTTCCTCGTGATGTAAAAGTCGAAATTGAAGTCATCGCAGAGATTGGATAAGCTAGTTGAAGTTTGGTGTTGCCAAACTTCTTTTGATATAAGGAGAAACAGATGACAAAGAAACAACTTCACTTGGTGATTGTGACAGGGATGAGTGGTGCTGGGAAAACTGTAGCCATTCAGTCCTTCGAGGACTTGGGATATTTCACTATTGATAATATGCCGCCAGCCCTCTTGCCTAAGTTTTTGCAGTTGGTGGAAACGAGGGAAGACGACCATAAGTTGGCCTTGGTAGTGGATATGCGTAGCCGTTCTTTCTTTTCAGAGATTCAAGCTGTTTTGGATGAGTTGGAAAACAAGGAAGAACTGGACTTTAAAATCCTCTTTTTGGATGCAGCAGATAAGGAATTGGTTGCTCGTTACAAGGAAACCAGACGAAGCCACCCTCTAGCTGCAGATGGACGGATTTTGGATGGAATCAAGCTGGAACGTGAACTCTTGGCTCCTTTGAAAAATATGAGTCAAAATGTGGTGGATACAACTGAACTCACTCCGCGTGAGCTGCGTAAAACCATTGCAGAGCAGTTTTCAGATCAAGAACAAGCCCAGTCTTTCCGTATCGAAGTCATGTCTTTTGGCTTTAAATATGGAATTCCGATTGATGCGGACTTGGTCTTTGATGTCCGTTTTTTGCCAAATCCCTACTACTTACCAGAACTGAGAAATCAAACAGGTGTGGATGAACCAGTTTATGACTATGTTATGAATCATCCTGAGTCAGAAGACTTTTATCAACATTTATTGGCCTTGATTGAGCCGATTTTGCCAAGTTACCAAAAGGAAGGTAAGTCTGTTTTGACCATTGCCATGGGTTGTACGGGTGGACAACACCGTAGTGTGGCCTTTGCTAAACGCTTGGCGCAGGACTTATCCAAGACTTGGCCTGTCAACGAAGGACATCGTGACAAAGACCGAAGAAAGGAAACGGTAAACCGTTCATGAGAAAACCAAAGATAACGGTGATTGGTGGAGGGACTGGGATCCCCGTCATTCTTAAAAGTCTGCGTGAAAAAGATGTGGAAATCGCTGCTATCGTAACGGTGGCGGATGATGGTGGTTCATCAGGTGAACTCCGAAAAAATATGCAGCAATTGACACCACCAGGTGATCTTCGTAATGTCCTTGTGGCCATGTCGGATATGCCTAAGTTCTATGAGAAGGTCTTTCAGTACCGCTTTTCTGAGGATGCAGGAGCCTTTGCTGGCCATCCATTGGGAAATCTCATTATCGCTGGCCTGTCAGAAATGCAGGGTTCGACCTATAATGCCATGCAGTTACTGAGCAAATTTTTCCATACAACAGGGAAGATTTATCCATCCAGTGACCATCCTTTGACCCTGCATGCAGTTTTTCAGGATGAGACAGAGGTGGCTGGAGAGAGTCATATTGCAGACCATCCAGGCATGATTGACCACGTCTATGTGACCAATACCCTCAACGATGATACACCTCTGGCTAGCCGTCGAGTGGTGCAGACCATTCTTGAAAGTGATATGATTGTCCTAGGACCTGGTTCCCTCTTTACCTCTATTTTGCCCAATATTGTCATTAAGGAAATCGGGCAGGCGCTTTTGGAAACCAAGGCAGAAATTGCCTATGTCTGCAATATCATGACCCAACGTGGGGAGACGGAATATTTTACAGATAGTGACCACGTGGAGGTCTTGCATCGCCACCTTGGTCGACCTTTTATCGATACTGTCTTGGTGAATATCGAAAAAGTACCTCAGGAATACATGAATTCTAACCGTTTTGATGAATACTTAGTGCAGGTGGAACATGATTTTGCTGGTCTTTGTAAGCAAGTTCCGCGCGTGATTTCATCCAACTTCCTTCGTCTGGAAAATGGAGGTGCCTTCCACGATGGGGATTTGATTGTGGACGAATTGATGCGAATTATACAGGTGAGAAAATGAGTTTCACAGTAGCAGTAAAAGAAGAAATCCTGGGACAGCACCATCTGAGCCGGCATGAATTATCTGCCATTATCAAGATGTCTGGCAGTATCGGTCTCTCGACTTCGGGCTTGACCTTGTCTGTCGTGACAGAAAATGCTAAGCTGGCCCGTCACCTCTATGAGTCCTTTCTTCATTTCTATGAAATCAAATCGGAAATTCGCCACCACCAACGGAGCAATCTTCGCAAGAATCGGGTCTATACCGTTTTTACAGATGAAAAGGTGCAGGACTTGTTAAGTGATTTGCACTTGGCAGACTCTTTCTTTGGTTTGGAAACAGGTATTGATGAGGAAATTTTATCGGATGAGGAAGCAGGCCGTGCCTATCTCTGTGGTGCTTTCTTGGCAAATGGGAGCATTCGTGACCCTGAGTCAGGTAAGTACCAGTTGGAAATCAGTTCTGTTTATCTGGACCACGCGCAAGGAATTGCCTCCCTTCTTCAGCAATTTTTACTGGATGCCAAGGTACTTGAGCGCAAGAAGGGAGCTGTGACTTATCTCCAGCGTGCCGAAGACATTATGGACTTTCTTATAGTGATCGGAGCCATGCGAGCGCGTGACGATTTTGAGCGAGTTAAGATTTTGCGAGAAACCCGTAACGACCTCAATCGAGCCAATAATGCTGAAACGGCTAATATTGCTCGGACAGTTTCTGCCAGCATGAAGACCATCAACAATATCAGTAAAATCAAAGATATCATGGGCTTAGAAAATCTGCCAGTGGACTTGCAGGAGGTAGCGCAGTTGCGGATTCAGCACCCAGACTACTCTATCCAGCAGTTAGCAGATAGCCTTAGCACTCCTCTGACCAAAAGTGGTGTCAATCACAGAATTAGAAAAATCAATAAGATAGCGGATGAACTATAAAACCACGAATCCTATGTGACTCGTGGTTCTTTTTTATAAACTAGTAGAGTGTTTTGGTTGTACTTTTTGCTCAGGGTCGATGTAGTTGATAGCATTGTTGACAGCGGTTGGTGCTTCTCCAAGCCCTGTCGCAATCAAGTCGATCTTTCCGTCATAGTAGCAGCAGTCACCGATAGCATAGATACCTGCTTGGCTGGATTCTTGTTTGCTGTTAACAATAATCTTGTGGCGGTTGAGGTCCAGACCCCAGTTTTTAAGGTTACCGACAGATGATTTGAAACCATAGTTGACAAAGAGGTAATCTAGGTCAATCGTTTCTGTTTCATCAGATTTGACTTTTGTGATTTCCAGCTTATCAAGCCTTTGTCCGTCTCCAAGGAGTTGGCTAGGGACGAATGGTGTCTTGATGGTTACAGATGATTCTTGCAAAGCTTGGACACTGTGTTCCAAGGCACGGAAATTATCTCTGCGGTGAACAAGGGTAGTTGGTGCGATTTTTTCAAAAGCCAAAGCCCAATCCACAGCCGAGTCTCCCCCACCAAGAATTGTCACTTTCTTGCCGGCATATTGCTGGATATTGGAAACGTGGTAGTGGATATTTTCATAGCCTTCAACGCCTTCTAGTTCCAGAGGACGTGGTTTGAAGGCACCGCCACCCATAGCGATGATAACTGTTTTAGACAAGTGACTTCCTTTAGAAGTTGTGATGGCAAAGCCATCTTCTTGTTTTTCAATCTCAAGAACCGTTTCATTGAGATGAATAGGGGTATCAAAACCGTTTAGTTGTTCAATCAAGCGGTTAGTCAACTCTTCTCCAGTTAGATTTGGAAATCCTGGTACGTCTAAGATTTCCTTTTCAGGATAGAGGATGGCAGGTTGTCCACCTAGTTGGGGAAGGGAGTCGATGATTTGGACCTTGGCTTGGCGTAGGTGGGCATAGAAGGCTGCAAAGAGCCCGACAGGACCGCCACCTACAATGGTAATATCATAGAGTTGAGACATGGTTTCTCCTTTGTTTTTTCTAGTCATACTCTTCGAAAATCAAATTCAAACCACGTCAGCGTCGCCTTACCGTACTCAAGTACAGCCT
>NZ_JUUO01000057.1 GCF_001074975.1 Streptococcus pseudopneumoniae
TTGAAGGGCGTTGACGATTTTCTCTTTGTCCTTTAGAAAGGTTTTAAAGACAGTCTGAAAAAGGGGATGAACCTGCTTTAGATTGTCCTCGATGAGTCCGAAAAATTTCTTCGGCTCCTTATTCTGGAAATGAAAAAGCAAGAGCTGATAGAGATCATAGTGGTGTTTCAAGTCTTCGGAATAGCTCAAAAGCTTGTCTAGGATTTCTTTATTGGTTAAGTGCATACGAAAAGTAGGGTGATAAAAACGTTTATCGCTAAGTTTACGACTATCCTGTTGAATGAGTTTCCAGTAGCGTTTGATCGCCTTGTATTCATGAGACTTTCGATCTAATTGATTCATTATTTGGACACGAACACGACTCATAGCACGGCTAAGATGTTGAACAATGTGAAAGCGTTCAAGAACGATTTTAGCACACGGAAAAAGCTGTTTAGCCAAGTCATAATAAGGACTAAACATATCCATAGTAATGATTTTGACGCGACATCGGACGGCTCTATCATATTTAAGAAAGTGATCACGAATGAGAGCTTGTGTTCTACCTTCTAGAACAGTGATGATATTGAGCTTTTCAAAATCTTGCGCAATAAAGCTCATCTTTCCCTTGGTGAAGGCGTAATCATCCCAAGACATAATCTCAGGAAGACGCGAAAAATCATGCTCAAAACGGAAGTCATTGAGCTTACGAATGACAGTTGAAGTTGAGATGGAAAGTTGATGGGCAATATCGGTCATAGAAGTCTTTTCAGTCAACTTCTGAGCAATCTTTTGGTTGATGATACGAGGGATTTGGTGATTCTTCTTGATGAGAGAAGTCTCAGCGACAGCCATTTTTGAGCACTGATAACACTTAAAACGACGCTTTTTAAGAAGAATTCTAGTAGGCATACCAGTTGTTTCGAGGTAAGGGATCTTAGACGGTTTTTGAAAATCATATTTCTTCATTGGACTTCCGCAATCAGGGCAAGATGGGGCGTCGTAGTCCAGTTTAGCGATGATTTCTTTGTAGGTATCCTTATTGATGATATCTATAATTTGGATATTAGGGTCTTTAATGTCTAGTAATTTTCTGATAAAATGTAATTGTTCCATATGAATCTTTCTAATGATGGTTTGAACGCTTTTCATTATAGATCTTATGGGACTTTTTTTTCTACACAAAAATAGGCTCCATAATATCTATAGGGGATTTACCCACTACAAATATTGTAGAGCCGAAATTCAAAAGTTCGGCCGTTGATTTAACAACGTTTCTAGCCCCTCGGATTTTATCCGAAGGGCTTTTTTTCTGTTTAGGGGGCACAAAAGGGGCATAACTTTTTAAAAAATCTTTTTCATTACTTTGTCCAGCACATTGATTGCTTCATCTTTCATATTCTTTGTGACGTGGGTATAGATGGAAGTGGTGACTTCAGAATCAGAATGACCGATGTTTTCAGCTAAAATATTGGACATATCTGTCAGCATGTTTTTATAGGTGCTCAATTTGATTTATTTTTGTGGAATCCTCTTATTTTGATTTGCATGTCCGGTGCATTACAAAAAAAGCAAGTAGTGATCGCATAAATTTTAATTCAAATTCTTTAAAACTATTTACTAGGTCAGATATTGCATGTGATTTGATCAAATAATATTAATAGTTTATTTACTCTACCTCTAATTTGTTACATAATTTATTTTATGTATTTTCACAAACTATCTAGAGCATTCTTTTGTTCATCATTAACGATATGAGTATAGAGGTCAGTGACTTGTGTACTGGCATGTCCTAGCTGGTGACTGACCAAAACTTGCGATTTAGTGGCATCATAAAGTCTAGTTGCTAGCGTATGGCGCAGTTTGTGGGGAGTCACACGCACTTTGAAGTCCTCAGAATACTTAGCAACCATCTTTTCAACACTAGAAGCATCGATACGATTGGGAACACCTCTGTAGAGTGTCAAAAAAAGGGCTGTATCTGTTTTTTCTGTTTTATAGCGTTGATTTCGAATAGCCAGATAATTTTCTAAATAAGGTTTTGCAAAGGCAGCGACATTGACCGAGTCACGTTTGCCACCTTTTCGAGTGACATCGATAACCATCATTTTGAGATTGAGATCTCTTAGATCTAGATTAACAGCTTCAGATAAGCGGACACCAGACGCCAAGAGAAGGGCAATAATGGCTAAATCACGTTTTTTATTTTTGTTGAATGATGAAAGAGCTCGATTTGAGAGCTGTTGTGGGTACTCCCGGTCGATATAAGTTAGAAAACCTTCTGTTTCATCACCTAGAAAGAGTTTTTGCTTGATGTTTTCAGCTCTGGCAGCAAGTGTTTCTTTCTTTTTCTTAGTTGAAACTTTCTTCATTACATTACGATAGAAATAAGGCTCTCCCTGGTCATTTTCAACTTCCTCAGTCAGATACTTGTAAAGACTAGAAAGTGCCGACAAGGTTCGATTGATGGTTGTCTGTGAAACACCTTGTTTTGTTGTATTAGCATTCAGCAAAGGTCGTTCTCGTAGATAAAGGATAAAGGATTCCATGTCTTTCTTAGACATATTTTCCAAGACCGATAAAGGAATATCAGACATTCTATCAACGTTTGAAATGCCAGAGTCCAAAACCCAGCTGAAAAATCGATCGTATTCCTTTAGGTATTCGTACAAGGTTGTAAAACTATAAGGGACAGCAAGCTTAGATTGGTAGTATTCCAGAACATACCAAGGCATGATTTGTTTTAGTTTGTCGATTCGTTCTAGTAAAATCTCGCGTTTCATGTATTTTCTCCATATATAAATCTACTAGTAGTATAGCATAGACTTGTTTATTTTTCAAGAAAATTATAGTTTTTCGGAAAGATGATATGAGCTTTTTAAAAAGTTATAAAAAAGACTTAGACCTGAGTAAAACGAATCTAAATCTTTGGAGTTTCTATTGTGAATCATTATCTAGTGCTTTTTCTAGTTTCCAAATACTAAACCAGAATGAAATAGTCAACAGAATAAGGAAAGTAACAAAGAACTCGCCCATTAAACTTCTGTTCATTTGACATAACTGAAGAGCTATATAAGGAGCTATGAGATACAAAATACATTGTATAATTGCTATTGTTTTCTTTTTCATGATCTTATCTTACTGTACAGATTTGATACAGTAAACTCCTTTCAAGCTTTATGCTTTATCATTTCTAACTTAATTAGAGTCTTATTTTTACCAAAGTTCAATTATTTGTGTGTTCAATATCTTGTCTTAAGTCATAACCACCCGTGAAAACGGATAGCTTGTACACCGGCTATAAGCCTTTTCTCTCCCGGCGTCTAAAGACGCTCGCTGAACTTCGTTCAGGTCGTGCTATATTACTTGAC
>NZ_JUUO01000058.1 GCF_001074975.1 Streptococcus pseudopneumoniae
CAAGCGGTAAGGCAAGGGACTTTGACTCCCTCATGCGTTGGTTCGAATCCAGCTACCCCAGTTCTTAGGTAATAATCAAGATAAAAAGCAAAATATCTTAGGGTATTTTATTTTTATAATTGAAAGACGTGAACGATATGAACATGTCCTTGCGGGTGCTTAGGAAAAAAATTATAAGTATGTCAAGTTTAAGAAAAACTTGATTGTTGGAGGATTTTTTAGATGAACGAATTTGAAGATTTGCTAAATAGCGTTAGCCAAGTTGAGACTGGTGATGTTGTTAGTGCTGAAGTATTGACAGTTGATGCGACTCAAGCTAACGTTGCAATCTCTGGAACTGGTGTTGAAGGTGTCTTGACTCTTCGCGAATTGACAAACGATCGCGATGCAGATATCAATGACTTTGTTAAAGTAGGAGAAGTATTGGATGTTCTTGTACTTCGTCAAGTAGTTGGTAAAGATACTGATACAGTTACATACCTTGTATCTAAAAAACGCCTTGAAGCTCGCAAAGCATGGGACAAACTTGTTGGTCGCGAAGAAGAAGTTGTTACTGTTAAAGGAACTCGTGCCGTTAAAGGTGGACTTTCAGTAGAATTTGAAGGGGTTCGTGGATTTATCCCAGCTTCAATGTTGGATACTCGTTTCGTACGTAACACTGAGCGTTTTGTAGGTCAAGAATTTGATGCTAAAATCAAAGAAGTTGACGCTAAAGAAAACCGCTTCATCCTTTCACGTCGTGAAGTTGTTGAAGCAGCTACTGCAGCAGCTCGCGCTGAAGTATTCGGTAAATTGGCTGTTGGTGATGTAGTAACTGGTAAAGTTGCTCGTATCACAAGCTTCGGTGCTTTCATCGACCTTGGTGGTGTTGACGGATTGGTTCACTTGACTGAATTGTCACACGAACGTAACGTTTCACCAAAATCAGTTGTAACTGTTGGTGAAGAAATTGAAGTGAAAATCCTTGATCTTAACGAAGAAGAAGGACGTGTATCACTTTCACTTAAAGCAACAACACCTGGACCATGGGATGGCGTTGAGCAAAAATTGGCTAAAGGTGATGTAGTTGAAGGAACAGTTAAACGTTTGACTGACTTCGGTGCATTTGTTGAAGTATTGCCAGGTATCGATGGACTTGTTCACGTATCACAAATTTCACACAAACGTATTGAAAATCCAAAAGAAGCTCTTAAAGTTGGTCAAGAAGTTCAAGTTAAAGTTCTTGAAGTTAACGCAGATGCAGAGCGTGTATCACTTTCTATCAAAGCTCTTGAAGAGCGTCCAGCTCAAGAAGAAGGACAAAAAGAAGAAAAACGTGCTCCACGTCCACGTCGTCCAAAACGTCAAGAAAAACGTGATTTCGAACTTCCAGAAACACAAACAGGATTCTCAATGGCTGACTTGTTCGGTGATATCGAACTTTAATCAAATTGAAAATTCACAAAATCCTTTGTTTTCTAAACAGGCTCTTTGTCAACTGTAGTGGGTTGAAAAAAAGCTAATCTCGAGAAAGGACAAATTTAGTC
>NZ_JUUO01000004.1 GCF_001074975.1 Streptococcus pseudopneumoniae
CGCGTTTTTCTCATACTAAATGCTAGGTGGTGAGAAACTGGAAGTTAGTTTTAGAAGTTACCCGATGGAAAAAGGAAGGGAAATCAAATAGAGAAATTGCCTCTCTACTTGGAAAAGCTCCTCAAACTATCCACACTGAAATCAAACGTGGGACAGTCCTACAATGCGTTGGGAAAGGGCGCTTCAAAGAAGTTTATTCTGCCGACTATGCTCAACAGTCTTATGAAAGCA
>NZ_JUUO01000059.1 GCF_001074975.1 Streptococcus pseudopneumoniae
CGCTAGCCAAAGTGCTTCAACAAGTGCGTCTAAGTCAGCATCGACAAGTGCCAGCCAAAGTGCCTCAACAAGTGCATCTAAGTCGGCGTCAACAAGTGCGAGCCAAAGCGCCTCAACAAGTGCATCTAAGTCGGCGTCAACAAGTGCGAGCCAAAGCGCCTCAACAAGCGCATCTAAGTCAGCATCGACAAGTGCGAGCCAAAGCGCCTCAACAAGTGCATCTAAGTCAGCGTCGACAAGCGCTAGCCAAAGTGCCTCAACGAGCGCG
>NZ_JUUO01000060.1 GCF_001074975.1 Streptococcus pseudopneumoniae
AAAACTCCTAAGAGATTCATCGTACGCCAAATATCACAAACGTCTACAGATTATTTATTTTCGCTCAAAAGGAAAGAGTTATAAGGAAATCATGGATCTGCTAGATTGCAATAAAACAACTGTTTGGAGAAATTTGAAAAAATATAAGGAGTTCGGTTTAGAAGCGCTTCTTCAAGAAAACCGTGGTGGACGTCATCGAGAATATATGACTTACGAAGAAGAACAAGGATTTCTAAAACGTCATATAGAAGCTGCTCAGGCTGGGGAATTTGTAACTGTCAATCAGTTATTTGAAGCCTATCAAAAAGAGATTGGTCGTACTTTCACACGTGATGGTTTCTATTATCTCCTGAAACGCCATGGTTGGCGAACGGTTACTCCTCGACCTGAACATCCCAAGAAGGCAGACGCTC
>NZ_JUUO01000005.1 GCF_001074975.1 Streptococcus pseudopneumoniae
CGCGTTTTTCTCATACTAAATGCTAGGTGGTGAGAAACTGGAAGTTAGTTTTAGAAGTTACCTTTTTTAAATTTGACTATTTTGGCCCTATAGCAAACTCTTGAAACACAATACGTAAATCCCTCAATACTCTTTGACGTCCTCGAAAACGTTCATTTCTTAAAACACGTTCTAACTCTTCTTGTTGCTCTTTATTTTGTTTGCTTCTATAATCTCTTAGTGTCTCATGAAAGAGATAATAATCATCTAGCCAGAGACCTCCCTCACTTATACGATGACTAATCTCACCTACTTCTTCATAGGATTCTTTATCATATCTCCGTTTTTGACTTTCTTGCTTTCGGATATAGTCTAGAATTCGATTCCGAAACTTAGTCTTAAAATATTTACGTAAGCGTGGTATATCTTCTACTAATCCCTCTTCTTTACTAATCAACTCATGTAAGCAAATCATTCCCTCTTGATCCCAATCCGATAGCTCCCATAAATGCAAGTAATATTCATTTCTACACTTGTACACAATTCCTTGAACTTCTTGATACAATTCTTTAATCATAATGTTCTCCTTTCTAGATACAGTTTAACAAATCATGGAGCTAATTTGATTCATTTCATCCATTCTGCTCCCTACACCGTCTCAACTGCACAAAAAAAGAGAGGACATGCCTCTCTTAGGGTTATAATTCTGCAATTTGGTTTAAGTTTACTTCTGCTACTGTGTCATTACCAAACATAGAGATAATCATCTTCACTTTATTGTTGTCAATCTCTGTAATCTTACCAGTATAGTCTGCAAAAGCACCATCAATAATACGTACGGTTTGACCAACCTCAACATCGAAATCAAATTCTTGAACAGTTTGTCCCATAGATACCAAAATGTCACGAATTTCTTGTTCCAATAATGGAGTTGGTTTCGATCTGTTCCCGTGTGATCCGACAAATCCTGTAACGTTCGGAGTGTTTCGAACAACAAACCAAGCTTCATCTGTCATGACCATTTCTACAAGAACATAACCTGGAAAGCGATTTTCTTCTACTTCTTTTCTCTTTCCATTTTTTTCAACTTGCACTGTTTGTGTTGGAATTTCAACGCGTAGAATATTATCCAACATATTGTAGGTTTGTGCACGTTGTAATAGATTTTCTTTTACCTTATTTTCATAACCAGAATAAGTTTGTAAGACAAACCATCCTTTATCAAAACTATCCATGATATTTCCTTTCATAAATAGAAGATTTCTAGTGTAATTAGCTCCACTAGCCTTCTAAAAAATGTTAATAAATCGAATCAAACCTGAAACAATCAACTGGTCAAAAATGTAAATAATTACTACAAAAAAAGCTGTGTATTCCATGATAGAACGAAAATCTCTCCAGCTTTCCTTGCGAGTTGGCCATGTTGTGTCTTTAAGAAGTCTAAAAATATCTCCAATAAAACGCATCGCTCTCTCCTATCTCGTTTCTCTGTGTGTAGTGTACTTGCCACAATGCTTACAAAATTTATTTACTTCTAGTCGTGTAGGCTTGGGGTTTCCACTGATCTTGATTGAATAGTTTCTCGAACCACAAACCGCACAAGCTAGGCTTGCTTTTTTTAGTGCCATAACGCCTCCATCTTATCTATTATAACAAGAAAGTCAGGCTTTGACAAGCATCTTAACGAAATAGATTGACTACCGAATCCCATATTGTTTGAGCCTTTTCCTTAATATTCGCATCCGAGATAGCCCGACTAGCCTCATCTACTAGACTTTGCGCACGTCCTCGGATATCAGACAAACTATCATCTGTCTGACTATTATTATTAGTTTGTACTTGTCTTTTTGTGTTAGCTGGTGCAATTCCATTTTGCTTATAAGCATTTTCAACTGTAAAGGTACTTCCTGGCGTATAAGGTAAAATGGTATTTGCAATGTTTCTAAAGACATGGGCTGCACCGTTTGAAGTAGAGCCAGCTAGATAGTGATTTTCATCAGTCGTCGGGAAACCAAGCCAGTGACTGATTACCACATCCGGAGTATAACCAATTACCCACTGGTCACTTGTGTATTCAGGATTGAAAACTGCTTCAGTCGTACCAGTTTTCCCTGCAATAATATAATCTGCAGGCGATGAACTAATACCGGTTCCGTTTGTAAATGTCCCCAACATCATACTGGTCATCTTGTCAGCTACAGCTTTATCAATCACCCGTTTTTGTGAATTTTTATGACTTGCAATAACTTGTCCGCTAGCATTTTCAATTCTACTAATAAAATGAGCTTCCGGCATTAAACCTTCATTTGCAAAAGCAGCATATGCTTGAGCCATTTGAAGAGGGTTGGTTTCAACACCGCTTCCTAAAGCGACGCCAAGAACACGATCGACCTTTTCCATGTTGAGTCCAAATTTTTCTCCTGCCTCAAAAGCCTTATCAACACCCAAGTCATTAACAGTGGCAACAGCAGGTAGATTAAGCGATTCTGCCAAGGCTTGATACATGGGAACTTCTCGACTCGTTTTGATTCCTGCATAGTTATCAACCTTATAGCTGTCATACTGCATGGTATGGTTATCCAACTTCTTATTCAAAGCCCAGCCTGCTTCAACTGCTGGCGTATAAACAACTAAAGGCTTAATTGTAGAACCAGGGCTACGTTTTGATTGAGTTGCATAATTGAAATTCCGGAATCCAGTCTTATCATTGTCAGCAATCCGACCGACAACCCCACGAACTCCCCCTGTTTTCGGTTCAAGAGCTACACTTCCTGATTGAGCAAATGTTCCATCCTCTGCCCTCGGAAATAGCGATGTATTTTCATAGACAACCTGCATATTTGCTTGATAGTTTTGGTCCAGCTCTGTATAAATGCGGTAGCCATTATTGACAATTTCTTCCTCTGTTAGATTATACTTGGAAACGGCTTCGTTAACCACCGCATCAAAGTAAGAAGGATAGCGGTAATCTGAGATTTTTCCTTCATACTTATCGTGCAATTGCGAAGTCATATCAACTTCTGCTGCTTCGGTTTCTTGATTTTTATCAATATATCCTGCTGCAAGCATATTCTGCAAAACAGTATCGCGCCGATTAGTAGAATCTACTACAGAACTCAAAGGATTATACAGTTCCGGCCCCTTGAGCATCCCTGCCAGAGTTGCAGCTTGATCCAAACTCACTTCTGATGCAGAAACTCCAAAGTATTTCTTACTCGCATCTTCTACACCCCACACACCATTTCCAAAATAAGCATTGTTAAGGTACATGGTTAAGATCTGATCCTTACTATATTTTTTTGTTAATTCTAAGGCAAGGAAGAATTCTTTCGCTTTTCTCTCAACAGTTTGATCCTGTGACAAATAGGCGTTTTTAGCTAGCTGCTGGGTAATAGTAGATCCACCACCTGAACGTCCAGCAGTGACAATAGCCAAGAAGAAACGACCATAGTTAATCCCATCATTTTTATAGAAAGAACGGTCTTCTGTCGCAATAACAGCATTCTGCAAAATTTTACTGATATCAGTCAATTCAACATAGGTTCCCTTTTGACCAGACAAGGCACCAGCCTCTTTTTCTTCACGGTCAAAAATGAGAGTTCGAGTTTTCAAGGCATTTTGCAAATCATTGACATTGGTTGACTTGGCTACAGCAAACAAATAGGTTCCAACTAGCAAGCCTGCACTCAAACCTAGTATAAGGACAATCTTTGTTAGATGATAACGACGCCAGAATTTTCGAATTGGACCTACTTGGGCTAATTTTTTTCTATCACTACGAGAGCGACGCAAGCTAGTAGAATCCAAATCCTCTAGTTCACTTGTTTCTTTTTTAAAAAGAGAAAGAAATTTCTCAAATAATTTATCTAATTTCATGCGTTTATTTTATCATCTTCATCATAGGAAGACAAGAATTTAGCTATTTCCTATCCAAATAGGGCTTTTTTTGTTACAATATCTGTATGAAATTCACATTTACATTACCAGACTCTCTGCCTCAAATGACGGTAAAGCAATTACTTGAGGAGCAACTCCTCATCCCTAGAAAAATCCGTCATTTTTTGAGAATCAAGAAACACATTTTGATTAATCAGCGAGAAGTTCACTGGAACGAGATGGTAAATCCTGGAGATATTTGCCAATTGACTTTTGACGAGGAAGATTATCCCGAAAAAGATATCCCTTGGGGCAACCCAAATCTCGTTCAGGAAGTTTATCAAGATCAACACTTGGTTATTGTGAACAAACCCGAGGGTATGAAAACCCATGGTAATCAACCAAACGAAATCGCCCTTCTTAACCATGTCAGTGCCTACGTTGGCCAAACCTGCTATGTCGTTCATCGTCTGGACATGGAAACCAGTGGTTTGGTTCTCTTTGCCAAAAATCCTTTTATCCTGCCTATTCTCAATCGCTTACTGGAGAAAAAAGAAATTTCTAGGGAATATTGGGCACAGGTCGAAGGACATGTCAACAGCAAAGAACTTGTTTTCAAAGACAAAATTGGGCGTGATCGCCATGATCGCAGAAAACGAGTAGTTGATACAAAAAATGGCCAATATGCAGAAACGCATGTGAACAGATTAAAGAAATTCTCAAACAAGACTTCCTTGGTTCGTTGCAAACTAAAGACAGGCCGAACCCATCAGATTCGAGTCCACCTTTCACATCATAATCTCCCTATCCTAGGTGACCCTCTCTATAATAGTAAATCAAAGACAAGTCGGCTTATGCTTCATGCCTTTCGACTTTCCTTTACCCACCCGCTTACTTTAGAAAAGTTAAGTTTCACTATCCTTTCTGATACATTTGAAAAAGAATTAAAAAAGAATGGATGATTGTGTCATCCATTTTTCCATATAAGAAAAGCAAGACCAAGAGGCCTTGCTTTTTATCGACTCATGAATTATTTAGCGATTTTTGCGAAGTATTCAAGAGTACGAACAAGTTGTGCAGTGTATGACATTTCGTTGTCGTACCATGATACAACTTTAACCAATTGTTTACCGTCAACGTCAAGAACTTTAGTTTGAGTTGCGTCAAACAATGAACCGTAAGACATACCTACGATATCTGAAGATACGATTGGATCTTCTGTGTAACCGTATGATTCGTTTGAAGCTGCTTTCATAGCTGCGTTCACTTCATCAACAGTAACGTTCTTTTCAAGAACAGCTACCAATTCAGTAACTGATCCAGTTGGAGTTGGAACGCGTTGTGCAGATCCGTCAAGTTTACCGTTCAATTCTGGGATTACAAGGCCGATAGCTTTAGCAGCACCAGTTGAGTTAGGAACGATGTTTGCAGCACCAGCGCGAGCACGGCGAAGGTCACCACCACGGTGTGGTCCGTCAAGGATCATTTGGTCACCAGTGTAAGCGTGGATAGTAGTCATCAATCCTTCAACAACACCAAAGTTGTCTTGAAGAGCTTTAGCCATAGGAGCCAAGCAGTTTGTAGTACATGAAGCACCTGAGATAACTGTTTCAGTACCGTCAAGAACGTCGTGGTTAGTGTTGAATACAACTGTTTTAACATCGTTTCCACCAGGAGCAGTGATAACAACTTTTTTAGCTCCACCTTTAAGGTGTTTTTCAGCTGCATCTTTCTTAGCAAAGAAACCAGTAGCTTCAAGAACGATTTCTACACCGTCAGTAGCCCAGTCGATTTGTTCTGGATCACGTTCAGCAGAAACTTTAACGAATTTACCGTTAACTTCAAATCCACCTTCTTTAACTTCAACAGTACCGTCGAAACGACCTTGAGTTGTGTCGTATTTCAACAAGTGTGCAAGCATAACTGGATCTGTAAGGTCGTTGATGCGTGTAACTTCAACACCTTCTACGTTTTGGATACGACGGAAAGCAAGACGACCGATACGTCCGAAACCGTTAATACCAACTTTAACTACCATTAGTGATTTCCTCCTTATGAAAATCATGAAATTTTTATTGTGAAAAGAGTAACTTGAATCACTACAAATCACCTTTCAACAAACCTATTATATAACTATTTGAGTTGAATTGCAAGTACGGGCGTTGTTTTTTGTCTATACCTAGCTTATTTTTCTTTCTCCTTTGAAAACCTATACTGTTGTCTTTCTTTGTCTACATAGCTATTTCCCGCTTTCATTTTTAGATAGAAAGTGAAAATAGAAAAGCTAAAAATTATTTTCAACACTCCAGTTTCACAAAAAAGAGACAGGAAATTCCTGCCTCTAGGCTGATAAACGATTATTTACGACGTCCTGGACGTTCTGCATAACCATAGTAAGCATCTGCCATGATTTCTTCCATGTCAGCTACCATTGGCAAACGTGGGTTAGCAGGTGAACATTGATCTTCATAAGCAAGCAAAGCAATTTCATGCAAGCTGTCTTTCCAAGCTTTTTCATCAATTCCTTGATCCTTGAAGTTCATCTTGATACCTACTGCAACACCAAGTTCATAAACAGCTTTAGCGTATGCCTCAACTGCTTCTTCTGGAGTTGAGTGAGGTAAACCAAGCATTCTAGCAATGTCTTGGAATTTCTCATCAGCTTTCCAGTAGTTGTATTTAGGCCAAGTAGTAGTCTTAGATGGACGAGTTCCATTGTAACGGATAACGTATGGAAGCAAGATTGCGTTTGTACGTCCGTGAACAGTATGGTGAACCGCACCGATCTTGTGGGCCATTGAGTGGCTCATACCAAGGAAGGCATTGGCGAAGGCCATACCTGCCATTGTAGAAGCATTATGCATTTTTTCACGTGCTTCTGAATCAGCAGTCTTAACAGATTTTTCCAACCATTCAAAGACAAGTTTGATTGATTGAAGGGCGATACCATCTGTGTAGTCGTTAGCAAAGTTTGAAGTGTAGGCTTCAGTCGCATGAGTCAAGACATCCATACCTGTGTCAGCAGTAATGAAATCTGGAACTGATTCAACCAAAGCAGGGTCAACAATCGCAATAGTTGGTGTCAATGAGTAGTCAGCCAATGGATATTTACGGTTGTTTTTCTTATCAGAGATAACGGCAAATGGTGTTACTTCTGAACCTGTACCTGAAGTTGTTGGGATACCGATGTACTTCGCTTTCTTACCAAGTGATGGGAAGCGGAAGGCACGTTTACGGATATCCATGAATTTTTGAACCAAGTCACGGAAGTCGACTTCTGGTTGTTCGTAGAAGAGCCACATAACTTTAGCTGCATCCATTGGTGAACCACCACCAAGAGCAATGATTGTATCTGGTTCAAATGCTCTCATAACTTCAGTACCACGTTCTACAGTTGTGATATCTGGATCTGGTTCAACATCTGAGAAGACTTGGACAGTTACACGATTACTACGAGCGTTCAATTGGTCGATAACACGTTGAACAAAACCAAGTTTTTCGATAGATTTGTCAGTAACGATCATAACGCGTTCAATATCTTCACATGTTTGAAGGTATTGGATAGAATTGCGTTCGAAGTAAATTTTTGAAGGAACTTTAAACCACTGCATATTATTTCTACGTTTCCCTACTTTCTTGATGTTTAGAAGGTTGATAGCGCTCACGTTATCACCAACTGAGTTGCGTCCGTATGAACCACATCCAAGTGTCAATGATGGGATGAAGGCATTGTAAACGTCACCGATACCACCAAAAGTAGATGGAGAGTTCCAGATAATACGCATTGCTTTGATTTCTGTACCAAAGCGTTTAGCAAGAGCTTCATCTTTTGTATGGATAGCTGCTGAGTGACCAAGACCATTAAACTCAACCATTTGGCGAGCTTTCTTAAGTCCGTCTTCAGTGTCTTCAGCTTTCAATACTGCAATGACTGGTGAAAGTTTTTCGCGAGTCAAAGGCTCATTTTCTCCAACTTCCTTACATTCTGCAGCAAGGATATTTGTTCCTTCTGGAACTGAGAAACCTGCTTGTTCTGCAATCCATGTTGCTGGTTTACCAACGATGTCAGCGTTCAATTTTGCTCCAGCACAGTTTTTGCTATTTGCTTTTGCACCAAAGCAGAATTCTTCTAGAAGAGCTTTTTCTTTTTTGTTTACAAAGTAAGTGTGGTATGATTTGAATTCCTCTACAAATTCATCATACACTTCTTTATCAATGATAACCGCTTGCTCTGATGCACAGACCATCCCATTATCAAATGATTTAGACATAACGATGTCATGAGCAGCTTGACGAAGGTCAGCAGATTTTTCTACATAGGCAGGAACGTTTCCGGCACCTACCCCAAGAGCTGGTTTACCACATGAATATGCCGCTTTAACCATGGCATTACCACCAGTAGCAAGGATTGTTGCAATACCATCATGATTCATCAACGCAGCTGTTGCTTCCATAGATGATTCTGTAATCCATTGAACACAGTTTTCAGGAGCTCCAGCAGCAATCGCGGCATCTCGAACGATTTGCGCTGCGTGAGCAGAAGATTCTTGAGCAGATGGGTGGAAAGCAAAGACGATTGGATTACGTGTCTTCAATGAGATTAAAGCTTTAAAAATTGCTGTAGATGTTGGGTTTGTTGTAGGAGTAACTCCACAGATAACTCCAACAGGTTCTGCAATTTTAGTCAATCCAGTAATTGGATCATCTTCGATAACACCGACAGTTTTAACACCACGCATGTTATTGACAACGTGTTCACAGGCAAAAAGGTTTTTTGTCGCCTTATCTTCAAATACCCCACGACCAGTTTCTTCAATTGCGTGTTGTGCTAGGATACCGTGCGCATCAAGAGCTGCAACTGAAGCTTTCGCTACGATGTAATCAACTTGCTCTTGGTTCAACTTGCGCATTTCATCAAGTGCAACCAAAGCTTTTTGCACTAGCCCGTCTACATGCTTTTCAGCAGCGAGTTGTTTTTCCTCAGGTGTTACTGTTTTTTTATCAGCCATATTATCCTCCATAGCCTTTAAGGATTTTATCCTTTGTTAATTTTTTCACAATTTTATTATAACTCTTTTTTTATGTTTTGTAAACAGTTTCATAAACATTTCACAAAGAATTTTCAAAACATTGTGAAATTAATCTCAAATACGTTATAGTATCAACTTTTAACTAGATGATTGTGAAATAACAACAAAAAATTTTTTATTTCACAAACCTAACAAACAGATAGAAAGCGCTTTCTTGTTTCTTGTAAAAAAAACTCCATGTCTGAACTGCACCCCAAAAGTTAGACAGATAATTTAAGTAAAGGATTTAATTCTGTATTGTACAGGACTAAGTC
>NZ_JUUO01000061.1 GCF_001074975.1 Streptococcus pseudopneumoniae
AAGCCCACTGTTGTAGGCTTTCTGTAAGATATTTCTTAAAATTAAAGCATTTTGTTGTAGAATTCAACGACAAGTGCTTCGTTGATTTCTGGGTTGATTTCGTCGCGTTCTGGCAAGCGAGTCAATGAACCTTCCAATTTTTCAGCGTCGAATGATACGAATGCTGGACGTCCAAGAGTAGCTTCTACTGCTTCAAGGATAGCTGGAACTTTCAATGATTTTTCACGAACTGAGATCACTTGACCTGGAGTTACGCGGTATGATGGGATATCAACACGTTTTCCGTCAACAAGGATGTGACCGTGGTTTACGAATTGACGAGCTTGACGACGAGTAGTCGCAAGACCAAGACGGTAAACAACGTTATCCAAACGACGTTCCAAAAGAAGCATGAAGTTGAAACCTAGGATTCCGCCTTTGATTTTTGTAGCTTGTACGAACAAGTTACGGAATTGTTTTTCACCTACACCGTAAGTGAAACGAAGTTTTTGTTTTTCAGCCAATTGCAAACCGTATTCTGATAATTTAGAACGGTTGTTTGGTCCGTGTTGTCCTGGTACGTAGTTACGACGTGCCAATTCTTTACCTGTACCTGTAAGTGAAAGGCCAAGGCGACGAGCTTGTTTCCAAGATGGTCCTGTATAACGTGACATGTGAATGTCCTCCTGATATAAATAATATTTCGGTGGAAATAGTCACTTAGAAAGCCCTGATTCGTGCAGATGCCCTTCGCCTAAACAGCCAAGGTTACTTATCATAAGACACCTGTTGACGAGCTTCATGCTTTCCTGCTGATATTTCACACAAAATTCATTTTACCATGAATAGCTAGATTTGTAAAGGGGGTTTAAGCTTTATTTTCATTGCCAGAGAGATTGAGAACGAGTGTAAAGGTGCTTCCGAGACCGTACTGACTGCTAACTATGATTTCCCCACCCAATTGATGGGCCAATTCACGCGCAATCGCAAGTCCTAAGCCATGACCACCTGTTTTCATATTACGCGAAGTCTCTACACGATAAAGGCGTTTGAAAATATTCTCCAAATCCTCTGGGGCAATCCCCTGTCCCTCATCGGTCACACTGATTGAAAGCTGGTTCTTCTCCACCTTAGCCACCACTTCCAGCTTGGTTCCTGGAGCTGAGTATTTAAAAGCATTATTGATCAGATTTACCAAGATACGAGAAAGTTTGGCATAATCTCCCTCAATACGGGCAGACTCAGGGATTACCTGCAAGTGGACATCTCGCTCCTCCTGCTCAATCAAGAACTGAAACTCACTCATACACTCAATCAAGAGCTGATCCAGAAAAATGCTGTCTTTACTAGTTGTCTCTGCCTGATTTCTAGCTGTGTTTAGAGTCAAAAAATTTAACTCCTCAACCAGTTTATTGAGTCTTTCAGTCTGGCGCCCAATGGTTGCTAGATAATGGTCTTGTTCTCCTTCCTTGATAACCCCATCCAAAATCCCTTCTACCGTCGCTTGGATTGAAGTGATGGGGGTCTTGATATCATGCGACAGCTG
Organism: Streptococcus pseudopneumoniae; assembly: GCF_001074975.1. Classification (GTDB taxonomy): domain Bacteria; phylum Bacillota; class Bacilli; order Lactobacillales; family Streptococcaceae; genus Streptococcus; species Streptococcus pseudopneumoniae_D. Next base: position 1,526 of record NZ_JUUO01000061.1, read on the forward strand.
GGCAATCATCAAACCCTTTTCTCGTTCGCTTTCTTCCAAGGAATCAAAGGTAGCTTGCAAATCATGGGACATTTCATTGAAGGCTTGGCCTAATTGCTGAAATTCTACAGGGCCTTGAACTTCCAGATTTGAAGGGAAATCCTTGTCCGCTACCCGCTTAGCATGTTCCTTAAGTTTGCTCAACGAAGTAAAGACCGGCGATAGGAGAAAGAGACTAATCCCAGCACCGACAAAACTAGCCACGAGCGTCATCCCCACTAGAAAATAAATCTCTCTTTCTTCAATTAACATTCGCTGGATAGCCCAAAAAACCACGATAATCGTTAGGATTGTTGAAATGACATACCCCACTAAAATATAACTTTTTAATTTCATTGACTACCTCGTGCTTTCTCAATTTTGTAGCCCAAGCCCCAGACGGTTTTGATGGTGGGTGTTTCTGAACTAGCATGTTTAGCCAACTCCTGTCGCAGGGCATGAATATGAACATTCAAGGTATTGGTATCATCCACATAATCTTCCTGCCAGACTTTTTCATAGAGGTCTGTCTTAGAAAAAACTCGCTCTGGATTGCTGGCTAGAAGCCATAGAAGTTCGAAGGATTTGACTGTCAAATCAAGCGCCACATCTCCGACTTGAACCTCATGGCTACCGTGATTCATCCGTAAATCCCCGAGACTGACGACTTCTGTCTCACCTCCACGATGAAGGCGACGCAAGATATTGTGGACGCGCAAAACCAGCTCGCGAGGGCTAAAGGGCTTGGCAATAAAGTCATCTGCCCCCAAGCTCAGGCCGTAAATCTTATCCTGCTCACTGGTCTTAGCCGTGATAAAGAGAAAAGGCTGATCCGGAGATTGATACTGGACCTCACTAATCAAATCATAACCATCCATCCGAGGCATCATGATATCTGTAATAATCAAATCAATCGGTTTTCGCTTGAAGATTTCTAAGGCCTCTACCCCATCATGGGCCACCAAAACCTGATACCCTGCCTGAACCAGATAGCGTTGATGAATATCTGTGATTTCCACCTCGTCATCGACGAGCAAAATTGTCTTTCCCATCTATCTCTCCTTTGATAAAAACAGTGCTATACTGATTTAAGTATAACACTATTTTAATCTCTTTACGAACATTCTAAACGATATCTGGATTTTTCAAATCCTAGATAGAAAGTCTGTAGCTAGACTAGTCATTTTCCTCTTTTTTAGCTTTCAAACCGAGTCCACCTAGCAATCCTGCCAAGGCTAATCCAAAGAATCCAATAGTAGCCATTGAGGTTTGGGCCTCACCAGTATATGGAAGCATAGCTTTTTGGTCTTTCATTTGAGCAGCCATCATTGGACTTGACACCTTGTTAGTAGATGCCATCTTACCTTCATCAGGCATTTTGCTTGAGGTTGCTGCGACTTGGTCTTGCTTCATACTTGGAGTTGCCATTGGCTGGCTAGTATTCATAGTTTTGTCCTGCTCTTTGTTAGGCATCATCTTATCCTGACTAGCAGCCGGCATTTTAGATTTCATCTCATCTTGATTGGCACTAGGCATTTGAGCTTTCATATTAGACGCATCTTGATGACTATTCATCATTGGAGCCGGCATGGCTGAACCATTAGAAGAAGGGACGGAACCTGACTGCATCGGAATAAGAGACTGATGTCCATTCAAGTTTACTGTCAAATCTTTTGTAGCTATGAGATTGCTCAAATCGGCCTTGCCATCTTTGGCACCGTACACCTTGATAGTGGCTTTATAGCTTTGCGTACCATTTTGTTTTAAGAGGTCGAGAAGCTCTTTATCAGATTTACCTTGAGTGCCTGCCAAATCTACTTCGTAGAAGTAGAGGCCTTTGCCCAATTTTTCTACTGGTGGAAGGGCTGGATTTTTAGCTGAGCCGTTGTCTGACCATGGAGCTTTATCAGAAGCTTTCAAGATAAGGCGAGTCAACATACCATCT
>NZ_JUUO01000062.1 GCF_001074975.1 Streptococcus pseudopneumoniae
GACTAAATTTGTCCTTTCTCGAGATTAGCTTTTTTTCAACCCACTACAGTTGACAAAGAGCCTACTTTATCTAGTAGAGCCTAAAGTCACCGTTAAAAACTCCATTATCCAAGTCAAAAATTCCATCAAACTAGGTCAGTCTACCCCTATCCAACCCAAGAGGAGCAAATGGCTAGCTTTCTAGTTTTTTAATTTTCAAAGAGGATAAAGTACCAGAAAATCTAGTACCAAAAGAGCACACAAAAAGAGACAAAAACAAGATCTACTAAATAAAGTTCTTTATTTGATAGACTTAGTTGTTCATGTCTCCCTTACCTCCGAGTATTAGTACCTCTATCCTATACCTTTAAGTATATTTTGTCAATAGTAAATAAAAAATTCTAAACTCTAAAAGAAAAGCTGAAAACAGGTCCATATAGAGTTAGTACGTGTTTGACATGCTCGTAATGGAACTTGTCATAGTTGCGCCAAGCAGTACGAGCTTGATCGTTCAGTTTTAGGCTACCGAGACCTATCAGAAGACTGGTACGTTGGTAAAATTTTTCAATGTCTATTAAGATACTGTTGTTCAACTTTTCCGCTTTTTTGAGTTCTTGAAGAGTAGTATTTAGCAGCTCTTGCAGTCGAATATCATCTGCCGTTCCTTGTTTGTAGCTTTGGAAACTTTTATTTAATACTCAATGAAAATCAAAGAGCAAACTAGGGAACTAGCCGCAGGCTATACTTGAGTACGGCAAGGCGATGTTGACGCGGTTTGAAGAGATTTTCGAAGAGTATAACTCGGATAGGAGTTGGTAAGCATTAGTAATGAGTTCTTTGTCTTTCATGTGAGCATCCTCCTTGCTCTGATGTATTCTTGCCTATAGTATAGCACTAAAAAAACAAAAATATTATAGCAAACATATTAAAAAATCGAATTTTAATTTCAAAGTTTGGTGTGCTGATTTGTAGGCTTTTCATGGTATAATCAAGAGAGTAAATCTTTATGGAGGAAGTATGAAATTAAATATTCAAGAAATTCGTAAGCAGTCTGAAGGCTTGCATTTTGAACAAACCTTAGACCTAGCCGCAGACCTGCGTGCACGTAATCAAGAAATTTTAGATGTAAAAGATATCCTTGCTGTTGGGAAAGTACAGTACGAAGACCGTATGTATTTCTTAGATTATCAGTTGTCTTATACCATTGTCCTTGCTTCAAGTCGTAGTATGGAGCCAGTTGAGTTAGTTGAATCTTATCCAGTCACGGAAGTTTTCATGGAAGACGCAGCTAACCAGCTAGATCAGGAAGTTTTAGACGATGATTTGGTCTTGCCTATCAAAAATGGAGAACTTGACCTTGCTGAGAGCGTGTCAGACAATATCCTGCTTAATATCCCTATCAAGGTTTTGACGGCTGAAGAAGAAGCTGGTCACGGATTTGTTTCAGGAAATGACTGGCAAATCATGACTGAGGAAGAATACCAAGCTCAACAAGCAGTTAAGAAAGAAGAAAACAGTCCTTTTGCTGGCTTACAAGGACTATTTGATGGAGACGAATAATGGTTTTGTCAAAGAAACGCGCGCGAAAAGTGCTAGAAGAAATCATTGCCCTCTTCCCAGATGCCAAGCCCAGTCTTGATTTTACCAATCATTTTGAACTATTGGTTGCGGTCATGTTGTCAGCTCAGACAACGGATGCGGCGGTAAATAAGGCCACACCAGGTCTCTTTGCTGCCTTTCCAACGCCACAAGCCATGTCTGTAGCGACAGAGAGTGAGATTGCCTCACACATTTCTCGCCTGGGACTGTATCGAAATAAAGCTAAATTCCTTAAAAAATGTGCACAACAGTTACTAGACGATTTTGATGGTCAAGTCCCTCAGACGCGTGAGGAATTGGAGAGTCTAGCAGGGGTTGGTCGCAAGACAGCCAATGTTGTTATGAGTGTGGGGTTTGGAATTCCAGCTTTTGCAGTGGACACTCATGTGGAGCGTATTTGCAAACACCATGATATTGTCAAAAAATCAGCGACACCGCTTGAGGTGGAAAAGCGTGTCATGGATATCTTGCCACCTGAGCAATGGTTAGCAGCTCATCAGGCCATGATTTATTTTGGAAGAGCCATTTGCCATCCTAAAAATCCAGAGTGTGACCAGTACCCACAGTTATATGATTTTAGCAATTTATAAGATGAATCATCAAAAGTTTTTGCTTGATTTTAAGCATGCTTTGTGCTATAGTAATTGGTAACTAAATATTCCTTTAAACCTGTCCCGTGAGGCAGGCAAGGAGCTCGATAAAGTAGAAGGGTGAAGTCTATACTGTTTGCAGTAGGGCTCGCTTAGCTATACATTTCAAGTCTCCTTGTTTAAGGAGACTTTTCTTTTTGGAGGTTTGTCATGAAGACAAAAGAAGTTGTAGACGAATTGACCGTCAAACGAGCGATTACGCGTATTACTTATGAGATTATCGAACGCAACAAAGATTTGAATAAAATCGTCTTGGCTGGTATTAAAACTCGTGGTGTCTTTATCGCCCACCGTATCCAAGAACGTTTGGAGCAACTAGAAAATCTCTCAGTTCCTGTTGTGGAATTGGACACCAAACCTTTCCGTGATGACGTTAAAAGCGGAGAAGATACTTCTTTGATTTCTGTTGATGTGACAGGCCGTGAGGTTATCTTGGTGGATGATGTGCTCTATACAGGTCGTACTATCCGTGCTGCTATTGATAATATTGTCGGTCATGGTCGTCCTGCGCGCGTGAGTTTAGCAGTTCTAGTCGATCGTGGACATAGAGAATTGCCAATCCGTCCAGATTATGTTGGAAAAAATATCCCAACTAGTCGTTCTGAAGAAATCATCGTAGAGATGGCAGAACTTGATGGCCAAGACAGAGTTCTGATTACTGAAGAAGCTTAGAAAGCTAAAGGAGTAGCCATGTCAGAAAATCAACAAGCATTGAACCATGTGGTGTCCATGGAAGACCTCACTGTTGATCAAGTGATGAAATTGATCAAGCGAGGAATTGAGTTTAAAAATGGAGCCCAGCTTCCCTATGAAGACCACCCGATTGTTTCCAATCTTTTCTTTGAGGATTCTACACGGACGCATAAGTCCTTTGAAGTAGCAGAGATTAAACTGGGATTGGAACGACTTGACTTTGATGTGAAGACTAGTTCAGTTAATAAAGGGGAGACACTTTATGATACCATTTTGACTCTGTCTGCTCTAGGAGTGGACGTCTGTGTGATTCGCCACCCAGAGGTTGATTACTACAGAGAGTTAATTGCAAGTCCAACGATTACGACTTCCATCATCAATGGTGGAGATGGTTCGGGTCAACACCCTAGCCAGAGCTTGCTTGATTTGATGACTATTTATGAGGAATTTGGCCACTTTGAGGGTCTCAAGGTTGCGATTGCAGGTGACTTGGACCATTCACGCGTTGCCAAATCCAATATGCAGATTTTGAAACGCTTAGGTGCAGAACTTTATTTTGCTGGACCTGAGGAATGGAGAAGTCAAGAGTTTGCAGACTATGGACAGTTTGTAACTATTGATGAAATCATTGATCAGGTGGATGTCATGATGTTTCTCCGTGTGCAACATGAACGCCATGATAGTGGAGCTGTCTTTTCAAAAGACGACTACCATGCCCAACATGGCTTGACTCAAGAACGTTATGACCGTTTGAAAGAAACAGCAATCCTCATGCACCCAGCTCCAGTCAACCGTGATGTAGAAATCGCAGACCACTTGGTTGAAGCACCAAAATCACGGATTGTCCAACAAATGACCAATGGTGTCTTTGTTCGAATGGCAATCTTAGAATCCGTACTGGCGAGTAGAAACGCCAACTAAAACACAAGACGTTAAAAGACGCCAGTGAGCGTCCACGAGAGGTGAAAATATGACAAAAAGACTTCTAGTATTAGAAGATGGCACAGTTTTTGAAGGCAAGGCCTTCGGAGCAGATATTGATGTAACAGGCGAAATCGTCTTTAATACAGGGATGACCGGCTATCAAGAATCCATTACAGACCAGTCTTATAATGGACAAATCTTGACCTTTACTTATCCTTTGGTAGGAAATTATGGAATTAACCGTGATGATTACGAATCCATTATTCCAACTTGTAAGGGAGTTGTTGTTTTCGAAGAAGCACGTAGAGCTAGCAACTGGCGCAACCAAATGACGCTAGATGAATTTTTGAAAGCCAAGAAAATTCCGGGTATTTCAGGGATTGATACGCGTGCACTTACCAAGATTATCCGTAAGCATGGTACGATGCGTGCAACTTTGACTCATGTTGGGGACAGTATGGACCATGTGACGGACCAGCTCCAAGCGACAGTCTTGCCGACAGACAATATCAAGCAGGTTTCTACTAAAACATCCTATCCAGCTCCAGGAGTTGGTTTGAGCGTGGTGCTAGTGGACTTTGGTCTCAAGCACTCAATCTTACGTGAGCTTTCTAAGCGAAATTGTAACGTGACAGTTGTTCCTTATTCGACAACGGCTGAAGAAATTCTCCATCTCAATCCTGACGGAGTTATGTTGTCAAACGGTCCAGGTAACCCAGAAGATGTTCCACAGGCACTCGACATGATTCGCGGTGTACAAGGAAAAATTCCAATCTTTGGTATCTGTATGGGGCACCAACTCTTTGCAATGGCAAACGGGGCTAAGACTTACAAGATGAAGTTTGGTCACCGTGGTTTTAACCATGCAGTACGTGAAATTGCTACAGGACGAGTAGACTTCACCAGCCAGAACCATGGTTATGCAGTTAGCCGTGAGGATTTACCAGAGCACTTGATCATTACCCACGAAGAAATCAATGACAAGTCAGTTGAAGGTGTGCGTCACAGATACCAACCTGCTTTCTCTGTCCAATACCATCCAGATGCAGCCCCTGGTCCACACGACGCAAGCTACCTATTTGATGAGTTTATCGAGATGATGGAAGCTTTTAAACAATCAAACTAAGAACGAGTAAAAGCTCGTCAGAGAATTTACGTAACTGAACACGGACGGAAAGCTCGGAATTTAGAGAAACCAATTTGGATTGTCAATCCTTCCTTGGTTTCCTAAAATTCAATCGCTTTCTATTCGTCCTTTGTATCTTATTTAATGTCGCCCTGAGAGGCGACGAATAGAAAGGCAGGTCGTTTCTTTTAGTCGCTATCAGGCGAACTAAAAACTCCCTGCACTAGATTTTTTACCGAAAAGTATCGTTTCGCTAAAAAATCGTCGGAGAATTTATTTAATGGCAACCTGAGAGTTGCCGAATAGAAAGGAGAAGATACATTGTTCGCGGAAGTGAACACGCCCTAAGAACTGTGTGAAAAAGATAAACATCGTCTTGACGCTAAAGGCGTCTGCACCGATTTTCCTATTTTCACTGTGTTCTTTACGGGCTTTGTATCATAAACTATGCCTAAACGTACTGATATTCAAAAAATTATGGTGATTGGTTCTGGTCCGATTATTATTGGTCAGGCTGCTGAGTTTGACTACGCTGGGACCCAGGCTTGCTTGTCTTTGAAAGAGGAAGGTTATGAAGTTGTCTTGGTTAACTCAAATCCTGCAACTATCATGACGGACAAGGAAATTGCTGATAAGGTTTATATTGAACCGATTACACTTGAGTTTGTGACACGAATTCTTCGTAAGGAACGTCCAGATGCCTTGCTACCAACACTCGGTGGTCAGACAGGTCTCAACATGGCCATGGAATTATCTAAAAATGGTATCCTTGATGAGCTTGGTGTTGAGCTTCTGGGAACTAAATTATCTGCCATCGACCAAGCGGAGGACCGTGATCTCTTTAAACAGTTGATGGAAGAGCTCAACCAACCAATTCCAGAATCTGAAATTGTCAACACAGTCGAAGAAGCTGTTGCCTTTGCAGCAACAATTGGCTACCCAGTCATCGTCCGTCCAGCCTTTACTCTTGGTGGTACTGGTGGTGGTATGTGTGCCAACGAGGAAGAATTGCGTGAAATCGCTGAAAATGGTTTGAAATTGTCACCTGTTACCCAATGTTTGATTGAGCGTTCAATTGCAGGTTTCAAGGAAATTGAGTACGAAGTGATGCGTGATTCAGCTGACAATGCTTTGGTTGTTTGTAACATGGAAAACTTTGATCCAGTCGGAATTCACACAGGAGATTCCATCGTATTTGCCCCTGCCCAAACCATGTCAGATTATGAAAACCAAATGCTACGTGATGCGAGCTTGAGCATTATTCGCGCCCTCAAGATTGAAGGTGGATGTAACGTTCAGCTAGCCCTTGATCCACATAGCTTTAAGTACTACGTCATCGAAGTAAACCCTCGTGTATCACGTTCGTCAGCCCTGGCATCTAAGGCGACAGGTTATCCAATTGCCAAATTGGCTGCTAAGATTGCTGTCGGTTTGACCTTAGATGAAGTTATCAACCCAGTTACAGGTTCAACCTATGCCATGTTTGAACCTGCTCTTGACTATGTGGTTGCCAAGATTCCACGTTTCCCATTTGACAAGTTTGAAAAGGGTGAACGTCGTCTTGGAACACAGATGAAGGCGACAGGAGAAGTCATGGCGATTGGTCGAAACATCGAAGAATCACTTCTTAAGGCCTGTCGCTCACTTGAAATCGGTGTTCATCATAACGAGATTCCAGAACTTGCCAGTGTTTCAGATGATGACTTGATTGAAAAGGTTGTAAAGGCACAGGATGACCGTCTCTTCTACGTATCAGAAGCCATTCGCCGTGGTTACACACCAGAAGAAATTGCAGAACTTACAAAAATCGATATCTTTTATCTTGATAAACTCTTGCACATCTTTGAAATTGAGCAAGAATTGGGCGCTCATCCACAAGATCTAGAAGTCTTGAAAACAGCCAAACTCAATGGTTTCTCAGACCGTAAGATTGCTGAACTATGGGAAACGACCGCTGATCACGTTCGCCAACTTCGTTTGGAAAACAAGATTGTTCCAGTTTATAAGATGGTAGATACTTGTGCGGCAGAGTTTGACTCTGAAACACCATACTTCTATTCAACCTATGGTTGGGAAAACGAGTCTATCAAGTCTGATAAGGAATCCGTTCTAGTCCTAGGTTCTGGTCCAATCCGTATCGGTCAAGGGGTTGAGTTTGACTATGCAACTGTTCACTCGGTTAAGGCTATTCAAGCTGCTGGCTACGAAGCCATCATCATGAACTCAAACCCAGAGACTGTTTCAACAGACTTCTCTGTATCAGATAAGCTCTACTTTGAACCATTGACATTCGAAGATGTTATGAGCGTCATTGACTTGGAGCAACCAAAAGGAGTTATCGTTCAGTTTGGTGGTCAAACAGCTATCAACCTTGCTGAGCCATTGGCTAAAGCAGGTGTGACTATCCTTGGTACGCAGGTTGCTGACCTAGACCGTGCCGAAGACCGTGACCTCTTCGAACAAGCTCTCAAAGACTTGAATATTCCACAGCCACCTGGACAGACTGCTACAAACGAAGAAGAAGCAGTACTTGCAGCCCGAAAGATTGGTTTCCCAGTCCTTGTTCGTCCTTCTTATGTCTTGGGTGGACGTGCTATGGAAATTGTAGAAAACGAAGAAGATCTCCGTTCTTACATGCGCACAGCCGTTAAGGCAAGTCCAGATCATCCAGTTCTTGTAGACTCTTATATCGTCGGTCAAGAGTGTGAAGTAGATGCTATCTCAGATGGACAAAATGTCCTCATCCCAGGTATCATGGAACATATCGAACGCGCTGGTGTCCACTCAGGTGACTCCATGGCTGTTTACCCTCCACAAACCTTGTCTCAAAAAGTGCAAGAAACGATTGCAGACTACACAAAACGCCTAGCAATCGGCCTTAACTGTCTTGGTATGATGAACATTCAGTTTGTCATCAAGGATGAGAAAGTCTACGTTATTGAGGTCAATCCACGTGCCAGCCGTACTGTTCCATTCCTATCAAAAGTAACCAATATCCCGATGGCTCAGGTTGCAACTAAGTTAATTCTTGGTCAAAGTCTTGAAGAACTTGGTTATCAGGATGGACTTTATCCAGAAAGCAGTCGTGTTCATATCAAGGCGCCAGTCTTCTCATTTACCAAGCTAGCGAAAGTAGACAGCTTGCTCGGTCCTGAAATGAAGTCAACAGGGGAAGTTATGGGTTCTGATACGACTCTTGAAAAAGCCCTCTACAAGGCCTTTGAAGCTTCTTATCTTCACTTGCCAACCTTTGGGAATGTTGTCTTTACCATCGCTGATGATGCCAAGGAAGAATCTTTGGGATTGGCTCGTCGTTTCCAAGAGATTGGATACGGGATTTTGGCAACTCAAGGAACAGCATCCTTCTTTGAAAATCATGGTCTTAAGGCCCAATTGGTAGGGAAAATTGGTGATGATGAAAAGGATATTCCGAGCTTTGTACGCAAAGGGAAAATTCAAGCCATCGTCAATACCGTTGGAACAAAACGTACAGCAGACGAGGACGGTGAGCAAATCCGCCGTTCAGCCATTGAACATGGAGTTCCACTCTTTACAGCCTTGGATACAGCAGATGCCATGCTTAAGGTACTTGAAAGTAGAAGTTTTGTCACAGAAGCCATTTAGGCTCTGCTTTATTTGAGAATAAATTATTAACCAGCGTCAAAAGACGCTGGTTTTTACGATATTAGTGCAGACTATTCAACTATCAGTTCTTCACTCAAGAATGACTCTAAATTGTGATGCTATAAGAATAAATTGGGAATGGCTTATGATGTCAATCGTTCCTCTTTTTTGTAATTCTAGTATATCAGAGTCAATATATGTTTACACGGTGCTGCATTTTGCAAAAATGGTTATTTCAGGTTAAAAAACGACATTTCAGATTTTCTATTCCAGAAATAGCTATCACTATGATATAATTATTTTATGATTATTACTATTCCTATAAAAAACCATAAAGATATTGGCACACCATCTGATTCAGTTGTAGTTCTTGGCTATTTTGATGGTATACATAAGGGGCATCAAGAATTATTTCGTGTTGCCAATAAGGCTGCGAGAAAGGATTTATTACCTATCGTAGTTATGACCTTTAATGAATCTCCAAAGATTGCTTTAGAGCCTTATCATCCGGATTTATTTTTACATATTTTGAATCCTGCTGAACGTGAAAGAAAATTAAAGCGCGAAGGTGTAGAAGAATTATATCTTCTTGATTTTAGTAGTCAATTTGCTAGTCTCACGGCAGAAGAATTTTTTGAAACCTATATCAAGGCTATGAATGCCAAAATTATTGTTGCAGGTTTTGATTATACATTTGGTTCTGACAAAAAAACGGCAGAAGATTTAAAGGATTACTTTGATGGAGAAGTTATCATTGTTCCACCTGTAGAAGATGAGAAAGGAAAGATCAGTTCAACTCGTATTCGTCAAGCTATTTTAGACGGAAATGTGAAAGAAGCAGGAGAACTTTTAGGGGCACCGCTTCCATCAAGAGGTATGGTGGTTCATGGCAATGCTCGAGGTCGCACGATTGGTTATCCAACAGCGAATTTGGTGCTTTTAGACCGTACTTATATGCCAGCAGATGGTGTTTATGTCGTTGATGTTGAGATCCAAAGACAGAAATATCGTGCTATGGCTAGTGTCGGGAAAAATGTGACCTTTGATGGAGAAGAAGCACGTTTTGAAGTCAATATTTTTGATTTTAATCAAGATATTTATGGTGAAACCGTCATGGTTTATTGGCTTGATCGCATTCGAGATATGACCAAATTTGACTCAGTTGATCAATTAGTGGATCAGTTAAAGGCAGATGAAGAAGTAGCTCGCAATTGGTCTTAAGAGTTTGAGTAATTAAAAAAGAGGTTGTCTGTAACCCAAAAGATAGATGATTTAGTCTAACTTTTGAGGTCACTACACTACCTCTTTTTATTCTTTTTCAAAGGTGAAGCCTTCTCCAAGGATTTCATGGGCTTCTGTGATCGTGATAAAGGCTTGAGGGTCAATTCGATGAATCATTTCCTTCATTTTCACAATCTCATTTCTACCGACAATACAGTAGATAATCTTCAAATCTTTTTGACTATAGTAGCCTTGACCGGAAATAAAAGTAACACCTCTTCCTAGGTCATCATTAATCGCCTTAGCAAGTTGATCAGGACGTTTTGTGATAATCATGAAGCCTTTACCTGCATATCCTCCTTCACCAATCAAGTCAATAACACGAGAAACGATAAAATCAAATAAGAGCGTGTAAGAAACCAATCTCAAATCCTTGAAGATGAGGAGGATAAGCATAAGAATACAAAAATCTAAGATAAAGAGTAGTTTCCCCATGGATATATGAGTGTATTTGTTGAGAATACGAGCTACAATATCAGTTCCGCCAGTTGTCCCACCAGCATTAAAGATAATTCCGAGCCCAATTCCTAATAGAATCCCAGCTATAAGGGCTGTAATCAGTAAATCACCTTGCAGATCAATATGAAGGGGAATACGCTCAAAAAAAGCCAACCAGGCAGACAAGGCTAAGGTTCCGAGCAAACTAGAATAGAGAGATTTTGCTCCAAATATTTTCCAAGCTAGGATAAAAAGGGGAATGTTAATCAGCAGGTTCATGAGGGAAACAGGGATTTTAAAAAGATAAAAGGTGATGAGGGTAATACCTGTCGCTCCTCCTTCAAAGAGGTGATGAGGAACTACAAAATAAGTTAGCCCAAAAGCATAAATGGCAGCACCTAGTAAAATGGTTAAAACGGGATAAATTTTTTTAATCATAGGACACCTCTTTTCTTATAAGTAGATTATATCAAATTTTTAAGAAAAAATTGAATGACTCCATTAGGATTTTCAATCTTTTTTTGATATAATTAGAAGTGAGAAAACCAATCTGAATCCTAAAATAGAAAGATTGATACTATGACAAAAATTAAGATTGTAACTGATTCATCTGTTACTATTGAACCTGAACTAGTAAAGCAATTAAATATTACAATTGTTCCATTATCTGTAATGATTGATAATGTTGTTTATTCTGATGCGGATTTGAAAGAAGAAGGTAAATTTCTTCAGTTGATGCAAGAAGCTAAGAATCTTCCGAAAACAAGTCAGCCACCTGTAGGTGTCTTTGCTGAAGTGTTTGAAGACCTATGCAAAGATGGTAGCCAGATTCTTGCTATTCATATGTCCCATGCCCTTTCTGGTACTGTAGAAGCAGCGCGTCAAGGTGCTAGCCTATCTACTGCAGATGTGACTGTTCTTGATAGCTCTTTTACAGATCAAGCCTTGAAATTCCAAGTTGTTGAGGCTGCGAGATTAGCTCAAGAAGGCAAAGACATGGAGACCATTTTATCTCATGTAGAAGAGGTTAAAAACCACACAGAACTTTATATTGGCGTTTCAACTTTGGAAAATCTTGTCAAAGGTGGACGAATTGGCCGTGTAACCGGATTGTTGAGTTCACTTCTCAATATCCGTGTTGTCATGCAGATGAAGGACCATGAATTGCAGCCAATTGTTAAAGGTCGTGGAGCTAAAACTTTTAAAAAATGGTTGGATGAGTTGACAGCATCTCTCTCTGAACGTTCTGTAGCAGAGATTGGAATTTCATATTCTGGTAGTGCTGATTGGGCAAAAGAGATGAAAGAAAACTTACAAGCCTATGTTGAAAAGCCAATTTCAGTTTTGGAAACAGGATCTATTATTCAAACTCACACGGGTGAAAACGCTTGGGCTATTTTGGTACGTTACCACTCCTAAAAAAATAAATAAAATGGGAAGAAATAGCGTTTTTAACTTGACCTAAAAGGGATTTTAGGATATGATTATACTTGTTAATTAGAAAATAAATTGGAGGAATCGTTAACATGGCAAACAAACAAGATTTGATCGCTAAAGTAGCAGAAGCTACAGAATTGACTAAGAAAGACTCAGCAGCAGCAGTTGAAGCTGTATTTGCAGCAGTAGCTGACTACCTTGCAGCTGGTGAAAAAGTTCAATTGATCGGTTTTGGTAACTTTGAAGTTCGTGAGCGTGCTGCACGTAAAGGTCGCAACCCACAAACTGGTAAAGAAATCACAATTGCAGCTTCTAAAGTACCAGCATTCAAAGCTGGTAAAGCTCTTAAAGACGCTGTTAAATAATTAGCCTTTAAAAAGCCTATTGTATCAAGCTTTCTAGCTTGGTCAATAGGCTTTTATTTTTCATTTTTTCACTTGTTTTAGGATGATATCAACCTGCATTTTCATCGTTTTATAAGAGAGATGAGTCTTTATGGTTTATTTGTCTCAAAATCAAACCCTGAAGGTGGATAATCGCATTCTATGATATTTTATTGATTTTCAGTTGTAATCATATCAAATATTTAAGTAGAAAGAAAAATCATATACTATCTATTGAAAATATTATAAATCAGATAAAAAGACAGGTGAAATCTTCTGTGTTATACTAGAGATATGTTAGATTTGAAAGAATATGGTATCGTTATGTGGCCAGAGAGGAAGATTGTTTCTTTTCGTAAGAAACTTCTTACTTGGTATGATGAAAATAAAAGAGATTTACCGTGGCGTAGAAGTAAAAATCCTTATCATATCTGGGTGTCTGAAATTATGCTCCAGCAGACTAGGGTGGATACGGTTATTCCTTACTATGAACGATTCTTAGACTGGTTTCCAACAGTGGAAAGTTTGGCAACTGCGCCTGAAGAAGGTTTGTTGAAGGCTTGGGAAGGTTTGGGCTATTATTCTCGAGTTCGTAATATGCAGGCTGCTGCTCAACAGATTATGGCTGATTTTGGTGGCCAATTTCCAAACACCTATGAAGGAATTTCCAGCCTGAAAGGAATTGGTCCCTACACAGCAGGAGCTATTTCCAGTATTGCTTTTAACTTGTCTGAGCCAGCTGTAGATGGTAATGTCATGCGTGTCTTGGCGCGTCTATTTGAAGTTAATCACGATATTGGGATTCCAAGTAATCGCAAAATTTTTCAGGCAATGATGGAAATTCTGATTGACCCAGAACGGCCAGGTGACTTTAATCAAGCCTTGATGGACTTAGGATCTGATATTGAGGCCCCTGTAAATCCTAGGCCAGAAGAGAGTCCAGTGAAGGATTTTAGTGCGGCATATCAGAATGGAAGCATGGACCGTTATCCAATTAAGGCTCCAAAGAAAAAGCCTGTTCCTATTTATCTTAAAGCCTTGGTGGTCAAAAATACTCAAGGACAATTTTTACTTGAAAAAAATGAAAGTGAAAAGTTGTTGGCAGGATTTTGGCATTTTCCCTTGATAGAAGTAGATGAGTTTCCGCAAGAGGAGCAGTTTGACCTCTTTCATCAGGTTGCGGAAGAAAACATGAACTTTGGTCCAAGTCCAGAAGAGAGTTTCCAGCAGGACTATGACTTAGATGTTGATTGGCTTGATGGTTGTTTTGAGACTGTCAAGCATGTCTTTAGTCATCGCAAGTGGCATGTTCAAATTGTAGCAGGTCAGGTAAGTGACTTCCATGACTTTTCAGATAGGGAAGTTCGCTGGCTTTCACCAGAAGAGTTTAAGGATGTTCCACTTGCAAAACCCCAACAAAAAATCTGGCAGGCTTATGCAAAAGCCAATATAGACAGTAGCAAAGACTAGCTATTGTGTCTTCTTGTTATTTTTTTGGTATAATAGTAGAGAAAAAGGTGAACAAATGAAAAAAATATTAATTGTAGATGATGAAAAACCAATCTCGGATATTATCAAGTTTAATATGACCAAGGAAGGTTACGAAGTTGTAACTGCTTTTAATGGTCGTGAAGCCCTAGAACAATTTGAAGCAGAGCAGCCAGATATTATTATTCTGGATTTGATGCTTCCAGAAATTGATGGTTTAGAAGTTGCGAAGACTATTCGCAAGACAAGTAGTGTGCCTATTATCATGCTTTCAGCTAAAGATAGCGAATTTGACAAGGTTATCGGTTTAGAGCTTGGGGCGGATGACTATGTGACAAAACCCTTCTCAAATCGTGAGTTGCAGGCGCGTGTTAAAGCACTTCTGCGTCGTTCTCAGCCTATGCCAGTAGATGAGCAGGAAGGAGACAGCAAACCTCAGCCTATCCAAATTGGAGATTTAGAAATTGTACCAGATGCCTACGTGGCTAAAAAATATGGTGAAGAACTAGATTTAACCCACCGTGAATTTGAACTCTTGTACCACTTGGCTTCTCATATCGGTCAAGTGATTACACGTGAACACTTGCTTGAAACTGTCTGGGGTTATGACTATTTCGGAGATGTTCGAACAGTCGACGTAACTATTAGACGTTTGCGTGAGAAGATTGAAGACACACCAAGCCGTCCTGAGTATATTCTAACACGTCGCGGTGTTGGTTATTATATGAGAAATAATGATTAAACTAATTAAAGACACAGTTTTAACTAGTGATTTTATCTTTGTCCTCATTCTACTTGGCTTTATTTTAGTGGTGACCTTGCTTTTACTAGAAAATCGTCGGGATAATATTCGGTTGAAGAAAATCAATCAAAAGGTAAAGGACCTGATTGCAGGAGATTATTCTCAGGTATTGGATATGCAGGGAAGCTCTGAAATCACTAATATTACCAATAATCTCAATGATTTATCAGAAGTAATCCGTTTGACCCAAGAAAATCTGGAACAAGAGAGTAAACGATTGCACAGTATCCTCTCTTACATGACAGACGGAGTCCTTGCGACCAATCGTCGTGGTAAGATTACCATGATTAATGACATGGCTAAGAAACAATTAGGCGTTCAGAAAGAAGATGTTCTTAATAAAAGTATTTTAGAATTGCTTAAGATTGAAGATGAGTATGAACTTCGCGATTTGATCACCCAGATTCCTGAGCTTATGATTGATTCTCAGGATGGTAATGGTGAATATCTGAGTCTTCGTGTACGTTTTGCTTTGATCCGTCGTGAGTCTGGCTTTATCTCTGGTTTGGTTGCTGTTTTACACGATACGACGGAGCAGGAGAAGGAAGAGCGCGAACGGAGGCTCTTTGTTTCCAACGTTAGTCATGAGCTACGGACGCCTCTAACTAGTGTGAAATCTTATCTTGAAGCCTTGGATGAAGGAGCCTTATCAGAACCTGTCGCACCAGACTTTATCAAGGTCTCTCTAGACGAAACTAACCGTATGATGCGGATGGTGACAGACCTTCTCCATCTTTCACGTATTGATAATGCAACCAGTCATTTGGATGTAGAGATGATTAATTTCACTGCTTTTATTACCTTTATTCTTAACCGTTTTGATAAGATGAGGGGACCAGATGAAGAGAAAAGATATGAATTGGTGAGAGATTATCCAATTACCTCTGTCTGGATTGAAATTGATACTGACAAGATGACACAGGTGATTGACAATATTATTAACAATGCCATCAAGTATTCGCCGGATGGCGGGAAAATCACAGTGACCATGAAGACGACTGATGATCAGATGATTTTGTCTATTTCTGACCAGGGATTGGGGATTCCAAAGCAAGATTTGCCACGTATCTTTGACCGTTTTTATCGTGTGGATCGTGCCAGAAGTCGTGCCCAAGGTGGTACGGGTCTAGGACTAGCAATTGCTAAAGAAATTATCAAACAACATAAGGGCTTTATTTGGGCCAAGAGTGAATACGGTAAGGGATCAACCTTCACCATTGTGCTCCCTTATGATAAGGATGCAGTGAAAGAAGAAGTATGGGAGGACGAAGTAGAAGACTAGAATGAGTGAAATAGGCTTTAAATACAGTATTTTAGCGTCGGGTTCCAGTGGAAATTCCTTTTATCTGGAAACCCCGAAAAAGAAGCTTTTAGTGGATGCAGGCTTGTCTGGTAAAAAGATTACTAGCCTACTTGCTGAAATTAATCGCAAACCAGAAGACTTGGATGCCATCTTGATTACACATGAGCATTCAGACCATATCCACGGAGTGGGTGTTTTGGCTCGCAAGTATGGTATGGATTTGTATGCCAATGAAAAGACCTGGCAGGCTATGGAAAATAGCAAGTATCTTGGCAAGGTGGATTCTTCGCAAAAGCATATCTTTGAAATGGGCAAAACCAAAACCTTTGGAGATATTGACATCGAAAGTTTTGGTGTTAGCCATGACGCAGTCGCACCGCAGTTCTATCGCTTTATGAAGGATGACAAGAGTTTTGTCATGCTGACTGATACAGGTTATGTTAGCGATCGTATGGCTGGCATTGTCGAAAATGCGGATGGCTATCTTATAGAATCTAATCATGATGTGGAGATTTTGAGAGCAGGATCTTACGCTTGGCGACTCAAACAACGAATCCTATCGGATCTCGGTCACCTTTCTAACGAGGATGGTGCTGAAGCTATGATTCGGACGCTAGGAAATCGTACTAAGAAGATTTACCTTGGGCATTTATCCAAAGAAAATAATATCAAGGAACTGGCTCACATGACCATGGTCAATCAGCTAGCACAAGCTGATCTGGGAGTTGGAGTAGACTTTAAGGTTTATGATACCTCACCAGATACCGCAACACCATTGACAGATATATAAAAAGAAGGCTCTTTGTCAACTGTAGAGGGTTGCAGACAAGCTAAACTCAAGAAAGGACAAATTTCGTCCTTTCTTTTTTCTTATGTGACTTTCAGTCCGTCTCGCTCCGTTAGGTGCGAGACAAAAAAACCACCCGCTATGCAGGTACGCATCAAAGGTTGTACCCAAAAAACTCCAAACGCGATACAATAAAGCTCTTCAAGGCAATTGTAAAGCGAAAGAGTCAAAAATATGGCACAAAAGGCTCATAGTTTATCACACACAAAGTGGCACTGTTCTATCACATTATGCTCAACCCTAAGTATAGACGAAAAGTCATCTATAATCAATATAGAAATAGTTTAGGCGAAATATTTCATCGCTTGTGTAGTTATAAAGGAGTTGAAATTATCGAGGGTCACTTGATGCCTGATCATGTACATATGTTAGTCGAGGGTAAGTGTTTCAAGTTTCATGGGTTATTTAAAAGGCAAAAGTGCACTCATGATGTTTGATAAACACGCCAACCTCAAATACAAGTTTGGGAATCGGCATTTCTGGGCAGAAGGTTATTATGTGAGTACAGTGGGACTTAATGAAGCCACAATTAAGAAATATATTCAAGATTAAAGAAATTATCCAGTGGATGATTTCTTCACGAGTATGAAAATTCGAGAACGAGTAAAGCATGATATAGCACTAGATAAATTAAGTGTAAAAGAATATGAGGGTCCCTTTAGGGATAGTGGTAAGTAATACTAAAACCTCTTTGAGAGGCAAGTGACGAGTCAAGAGCAATCAGGCTTGAACAACGTGAAAACCAGCGTCTTTAGGCGCTGGCTGGTAATTTGGGCTTATAGCCCTGGGACAAACCACCCGTTTGACGGGTGGTCATGATTTGAAAAAAGACATGTGTGACATGTTTTTCTACCACCTAATCTAAGGTATTGTGAAGAGCTACAGTATAGTAGATTGAAATAGAATCTAAACAAATTGATTAAGGAATTTAAAGTAATTTCTAAAAATATTTTAGAAGCGATATTGTGCAATTCTAGATTCAATCTACTATAAAGACCACGGATTTGTATTGTTCATCTTTATTATAAGGTAAACTTCAAGGTGAACTTCTTTTTCTATCATGAGTTAGCAGGCTCTACCTGCTTGAAGTTTTTTATAGACTTTTCTTTTTGAAAACTGTCAGTCCACTTATATTAAAAATTACAATAACAGCTAAGGTAACTATAAGGGTATAGAAAATGGATTCACTATTAGCAGTCATGGCATAGAAAAACTGCAATGATAAATATGGCAAAATTTTGATACTTGGAAAAATAAGCATTGGCATAGAAAGCAAGATAGAGCTGACCAAATAACCAATAAATACTGCAAGATAAGAATGACTCACATAGAGAATAAAGGAAACAATGGAAAGCCAAGCAAGGAGGCAAAGGAATTGAAGGGAAATGGTTATCAGTAGATTGCCAATAAAGCCATCAGGCATGGTTCCAAATCCATTTAAGATAGTTGCTGGAATAAAGGCAATTACAAGGCTGATGATAAGTTGCAAAAGTGCAATACAAGCCACTACAAAGGATTTAGCTAGGAAAAATTCTGTACGAGAAACACCTACTGTCAAACTATTTTTATAGAGCTTTCCGATTAAATCAACACCGAGAACTAGACAAGTTAGAATAATACAGAGAAAAACGAGGTTTGAACCTTGACTAGATGCGTTAATCAGGGCTTGTACACCGTCCCAACCATGGGTTGGAATTTCTGGCTCTTCTGTCTGGATTGCCATCAGATGGCCAGTAGCTCCAATACTTGCGCCCATTAGCATGAGAGAAAAGAGAATGATCTCTGTAATCCAAAAACCTTTGGAACGGAAAAGACGGTAAAAGTCTGCTTGAATGGTATGTATCATAATTTTCCTCCTATTCGACCAATTGAGTGAAGTATTCTTCTAGGTTTTGACGGGCGTAGTAAATCTCGTCAATAGCGACATCTGCCAAGGTTAAGTCCTTAAGAATCTGTTTAACATCTTGTTCCTGACCAAAGATGTGGATTTCGTTTTCTGAATTAACAACCTTGAACTGGAGCTGGATTTGTTCTTTCAATACTTGGCAAGCTTTCTCTTTATCAGCTGTCTTAAGCACAATATAATCCTCACTTAGTGTTTCAAATTCAGCTTTGCTGATTTCACGGATAATCTTTCCTTGATCTAAAATACCAAAGCGATTAGCTAGGAGATAGAGTTCTGACAAGATATGGCTAGAGATGAGAATGGTGATTCCTTTTTCTTGATTGAGCCGTTGAATCATCAGACGAAATTCTTTGATACCGATTGGGTCAAGACCGTTAATAGGTTCATCTAAGATTAGGAAGTCTGGTTTGGAGAGAAGGGCAATAGCGATGCCAAGTCTTTGCTTCATTCCTAGCGAGAAATCACGAAAGACTTTCTTACCTGTATCTGACAAACCTACATAGTCCAGCGTTTCTCGAATGACTTGATCAGCATTTGGAATATGACGAATCATACAGTAATATTTCAGATTTTGATAGGCTGTTAAGTGATTATGAGCTACAGGTGATTCGATAACAGAACCTACTCGAGATAGAGCCTTGGTCCACTCATTTTCCGATTGACTAGAAAAGAGGGAAACTGTTCCTTTATCCGCAAAGAGTAGTTGCGTAATGATTTTTATCAAAGTGGTTTTCCCAGCTCCGTTCTTCCCGATAAGTCCATAAATATCTCCCTCTCTTATTGTTAGATGAAGATCCTGAAGAATAGCTTGTTTGTCAAAGTTTTTGGACAATCCATGAATGTCAAGTACTGTTTTCATGATTCTCTCCTTTTAATTTATTTTGTTAACTTTAGTATAAAGTATAGAAATCAAAGAAAGCTCAAGGATTTCTAAAGAGTTTCTAAAGTTTTAGGAATTCTTAAATATCAAAACCCAGTTGACACGAACTGGGCTTCTTAATTATAGAATATATTTCTCAATGGCACGCGCAACGCCATCTTCTTCGTTGCTTGCTGTAACGTCATCAGCAAGGGATTTGACATAATCGCTGGCATTTCCCATTGCAATCCCAAGCCCAGCAAACTGGAGCATTTCGATATCGTTATTAGCATCGCCCATGGCCATAATCTCTGAGGAATCAATCTTCAAAATCTCTGCTAGTCGAGAAAGAGCAGTAGCCTTTGTCGTACCAAGTGGCATAGCTTCATAAATGACAGGCTGTGAACGAACTCCACTGAATCGTTGACAGAGTTCCCCAGCAAAACGCTGTTCAAAATCGTCTGTTTGACTTTCTGTCCCCAAAAACATCCCTTGGAACATACGGTACTTGCCACTAGTCGCTTCCTCAAGAGAAATTTCAGTCAGGTCTGAAAAGACTAGTTTAGCATCATTTTCAATGACTTGATTGGGCTTGCCACCGAGGACAAAATAATGTTCCTCATCAAAAAGAGTCAACTGAACATCACTTTTTTCAGCTAGGTCATAGAGGTACTCGATGTCTGCTGGACTGAGTTCTTGCCAATCAACCAGACTCCAATCACTGGTCTGGTGAGTTGAGCAACCATTGTTAACAATAACATACTCATTCTGGAGGTCAAGCCCTAGTTTTTTGTAGTAGGGGAGGACACCGAAAAGCGGGCGACCCGTACAGAGAACCAGTTTGACACCTTTTTCAATAGCTTGGTGAATAGCAGTGATGTGAGCTTGTGGAATTTCCTTGGCTTCATTTAGGAGGGTTCCGTCCATATCCAAGGCTAGTAGTTTAATCATAGATTTTCCTTCTTTATCTTTTGGTATTATTATAGCATATTTTAGAGGAAAGGAGGAGGAATCTTTAGACCAATCATGGTATAATATAGGGTAATGAAAAATTCCAACGAGGCAGAGATGAAATTACTTTATACTGATATTCGGACTTCTTTGACAGAAATCTTAACTAGAGAGGCGGAAGAGCTGGTTGCTGCTGGCAAGCGGGTTTTCTACATTGCTCCCAACTCTCTTTCTTTTGAAAAGGAACGCGCCGTGCTGGAATGCTTGCCCCAGCAGGCTTCTTTTGCGATTACCGTCACGCGCTATGCCCAAATGGCTCGTTATCTGGTCTTGAATGACTTGCCTGCTAAGACAAGTCTAGATGACATCGGTCTTGGGATGGCCTTTTACAAATGCCTTGCTGAACTTGATCCCAAAGACTTACGAGTTTATGGTGCCATTAAGCAGGATTCTCAGTTTCTCCAGCAGTTGATTGAACTTTATCACGAGATGACCAAAGCTCAGATGAGTTTTTTGGATTTGGAAAGTTTGACGGATGAGGACAAGAGGGCCGATTTACTCTTGATTTTTGAGAAAGTAACGGCCTATCTTAATCAAGGCCAGTTTGCTCAAGGAAGTCAGTTGACCCACTTGATTGAGACTATTGAGAATGATAAGGTAAGTAGTGATTTTGGCCAAATCACCTTGGTTATTGATGGATTTACCCGTTTTTCTGCCGAGGAAGAGCGGATTGTGGACCTACTTCATGGCAAGGGAGTTGAGATTGTCATTGGGGCTTATGCTAGTAAGAAAGCTTATGCCAGTCCTTTTAGCGAGGGTAATCTCTACCAAGCCAGTGTGGAGTTTCTCCATCATCTAGCCTCTAAATATCAAACTCCTGCTCAGGACTGTTCTCAGACTCATGAGCAGATGGATAGTTTTGACAAGGCCTCTCGTTTGATAGAAGCGTCTTATGACTTTTCAGAATTCACATTGGATGTAGATGATAAGGACCGTGAAAACTTACAAATCTGGTCTTGTTTGACACAAAAAGAAGAGTTAGAGTTGGTAGCCCGTAGCATTCGTCAGAAATTGCATGAGAACTCAGACCTGAGTTACAAGCATTTTCGTATTCTCTTGGGGGATGTAGCTTCTTACCAGTTATCTCTTAAAACCATTTTTGACCAATATCAGATTCCTTTCTATCTTGGTAGAAGCGAATCCATGGCTCATCATCCTTTGACCCAGTTTGTCGAGTCTATTTTAGCTTTGAAACGCTATCGTTTCCGTCAGGAAGATTTGATAAACCTTCTTAGAACAGGTCTGTATACCGACCTTAGCCAGACTGATATTGATGCTTTTGAGCAATATATCCGTTATCTTGGTATCAATGGCTTGCTAGCCTTTCAGCAAGACTTCACCAAATCCCACCATGGAAAATTTGATTTAGAGCGTTTAAATGTCCTTCGTCTGCGTATTTTAACACCTCTTGAGACCCTTTTTGCTAGTCGAAAACAAAAGGCTGAAAACCTCTTGCAAAAGTGGAATGTCTTTCTAAAAGAAGGCGCGGTGACTAATCAACTCCAAGATTTGACAGCCACTATGGAAGCCCTAGAGCAGGAAAGACAGACTGAAGTTTGGAAGGCTTTCTGTCATGTTTTAGAACAATTTGCGACTGTTTTTGCTGGTTCACCAGTTAGTCTAGAGGACTTCCTAGCCTTACTTCATTCTGGAATGAGTTTATCTCAGTATCGCACTATTCCAGCGACAGTGGACACTGTTCTGGTGCAAAGTTACGATTTGATTGCACCATTGACTGCTGACTTTGTCTACGCCATTGGGCTAACTCAGGATAATTTACCAAAAATCGCGCAAAATACCAGCCTTTTGACAGACGAAGAAAGGCAAAAACTAAACCAAGCGACTGAAGAGGGAGCGCAATTGCTGATTGCCAGCAGTGAAAATCTCAAGAAAAATCGCTATACTATGCTTTCCTTGCTCAATTCTGCTCGTAAGCAGTTGGTTTTGTCGGCTCCAAGCCTTTTTAATGAGAGTGAAAGCAAGGAGTCGGCCTATCTTCAAGAGCTAGTCCATTTTGGATTTAGTCGGAAAGAAAAGAGGATGAACCACAAAGGGCTGTCTAAGGAGGATATGGGGTCATATCACAGTCTTTTGTCTAGTCTTGTTGCCTATCACCAGCAGGCCGAGACGAGCGATACTGAGCAAGATTTGACCTTTATCAAGGTTCTGGCGCGTGTCATGGGTAAAAAACTAGACCAGCAAGGTCTGGAAAATCCAGCCCTCCCAACAAGTCCAAGCAGTAAGACCTTGACCAAGGATACTTTGCGAGCGCTCTATCCTGCTGAACAGGAGTTTTATTTGTCTACCTCTGGTTTGACGGAGTTTTATCGCAATGAATACAGTTATTTCCTCCGCTACGTGTTAGGCTTGCAGGAAGAATTGCGACTACGTCCTGATGCTCGTAGTCACGGGAATTTCTTACACCGAATTTTTGAACGCGCCTTGCAGTTACCTGATGAAGATTCCTTTGACCAACGTTTAGAACAAGCTATCCAAGAAACCAGTCAAGAACGCGAATTTGAGGCCATTTATCAGGAAAGTTTGGAAGCTCAGTTTACCAAGGAAGTTCTTCTTGATATCGCCCGGACGACTGGACATATTCTCCGACACAATCCAGCCATCGAAACCATCAAAGAGGAAGCGAATTTCGGTGGAAAAGAGCAAGCCTTTATCCAATTAGACAATGGTCGCAGTGTCTTTGTACGTGGCAAGGTTGACCGGATTGACCGTTTGAGAGCTGATGGGGCGATAGGAGTGGTAGACTACAAGTCTAGTCTGACTCAGTTCCAGTTTCCTCATTTCTTTAATGGCCTCAATTCCCAGTTGCCGACCTATCTAGCTGCCCTAAAAAGAGAAGGGGAGCAGAACTTTTTCGGCGCTATGTACCTGGAAATGGCTGAGCCTGTCCAATCTTTGATGACCGTTAAAAGTCTTGCAGGTGCAGTAGTAGAAGCTAGCAAGTCAATGAAATACCAAGGCCTCTTTTTAGAAAAAGAAAGCAGTTATTTGGGCGAATTTTACAATAAAAACAAGGCTAACCAGCTGACAGATGAGGAATTCCAGCTCCTACTGGACTACAATGCCCATCTTTACAAGGAAGCAGCTGAGAAGATTTTAGAAGGCCAGTTCGCTATCAATCCATACACAGAAAACGGCAGAAGTATTGCCCCATACGTTCAGCAACATCAATCCATCACTGGATTTGAAGCCAATTATCACTTAGGTCAAGCCCGTTTTCTAGAGAAGTTAGACTTAGCTGATGGCAAGCGTCTTGTTGGAGAAAAACTCAAGCAAGCTTGGTTTGAAAAAATAAGGGAGGAGTTGAATCGATGAAGCCTATTTCCTTTTTAACTGAGGAAGAAATTCAAAAACTGAAAGAAGCAGAAGCAAATTCGAGCAAGGAACAGAAGAAAACTGCCGAGCAAATCGAAGCCATCTACACTTCCGGTCAAAATGTCCTCGTTTCAGCATCGGCTGGTTCTGGGAAAACTTTTGTTATGGCAGAGCGTATTCTGGACCAATTGGCGCGTGGTGTAGAAATTTCTCAACTCTTTATCTCAACCTTTACCGTCAAGGCTGCGACTGAACTCAAGGAACGTTTGGAAAAGAAAATCAGCCAACAAATCCAAGAAACGAATGATGTCGATCTCAAACAACACCTGGGCCGCCAGTTGGCAGACCTACCCAACGCTGCCATCGGTACCATGGACTCTTTCACACAAAAATTCCTTGGCAAACATGGCTATCTGCTTGATATTGCGCCAAATTTCCGTATTTTACAAAACCAAAGCGAGCAACTTCTTCTAAAAAACGAAGTCTTCCATGAGGTCTTTGAAGCCCATTACCAAGGTAAACAGAAAGAGAACTTTAGTCATTTGCTGAAAAATTTTGCTGGGCGTGGCAAGGATGAACGGGGACTGCGCCAGCAAGTCTATAAAATCTATGACTTCCTCCAATCTACCAGTAATCCTCAGAAATGGCTGAGTGAATCTTTTCTCAAAGGCTTTGAGAAAGCTGATTTTAGCAGTGAAAAAGAAAAACTGACTGAGAAAATCCAGCAAGCCCTTTGGGATTTGGAAAGCTTTTTCCGTTATCATCTGGATAATGATGCCAAGGAGTTTCCAAAGGCTGCTTATTTAGAAAATGTTCAGTTGATTCTGGATGAAATTGGCTCCTTAAATCAAGAGTCCGATAATCAGGCTTATCAAGCAGTGCTTGCGCGTGTTGTCTCCATCTCTAAGGAGAAAAACGGTCGGGCCCTGACTAATGCGAGTCGCAAGGCTGATTTGAAGCCACTGGCGGATGCCTACAACGAAGAAAGAAAGACCCAGTTTGCTAAACTAGGACAACTGTCAGACCAGATAACCATTCTCGACTATCAAGAACGTTATCATGGAGATACATGGGAACTAGCTAAAACCTTCCAAACCTTCATGAGTGATTTTGTGGAAGCTTATCGTCAGCGTAAACGCCAGGAAAATACCTTTGAATTCGCTGATATCAGCCATTACACCATTGAGATTTTAGAGAATTTTCCGCAAGTTCGTGAGGCTTATCAGGATCGCTTCCATGAAGTCATGGTCGATGAGTATCAGGATACCAACCATATTCAAGAACGGATGCTGGAATTACTGTCTAATGGACACAATCGCTTTATGGTGGGAGATATCAAGCAGTCTATCTATCGTTTCCGTCAGGCAGACCCGCAGATTTTTAATGAAAAGTTCCAACGCTATGCGCAAAATCCAAAAGAGGGCAAGCTCATTCTCCTCAAAGAAAATTTCCGTAGTAGTTCAGAAGTGCTATCAGCAACCAATGATGTCTTTGAACGTCTCATGGACCAAGAGGTCGGCGAAATCAACTATGATAACATGCACCAGCTTGTCTTTGCCAATACCAAACTGACTCCTAATCCAGAAAACAAGGCAGAATTTCTCCTCTATGACAAGGACGATACAGGTGAGGAAGAAGAGAGTCAAACAGAAACGAAACTAACAGGTGAAATGCGCTTAGTTATCAAGGAAATCCTTAAACTCCATAAGGAACAAGGTGTTGCCTTTAAAGAAATCGCCCTTCTGACCTCCAGCCGCAGTCGTAATGACCAGATTCTCCTCGCTCTGTCTGAATACGGAATTCCTGTCAAAACTGACGGAGAGCAAAACAATTATCTCCAATCCCTAGAAGTGCAAGTCATGCTAGACACCCTTCGTGTCATTCATAATCCCCTGCAAGACTATGCCTTGGTTGCCCTTATGAAGTCTCCAATGTTTAGCTTTGACGAGGACGAGTTGGCACGTTTGTCCCTTCAGAAAGCAGAGGATAAAGTCCAAGAAAATCTCTATGAGAAACTAATAAATACTCAAAAACAGGCAAGCAGCCAAAAAGGCTTGATTCATACGGAGTTAGCTGAGAAACTAAAACAATTCATGGATATCTTGGATTCTTGGCGCTTGTATACCAAAACCCACTCCCTCTATGACTTGATTTGGAAGATTTACAATGACCGTTTTTATTATGATTACGTTGGGGCTTTGCCAAATGGTTCTGCTAGACAGGCCAATCTCTATGCCCTAGCACTGCGTGCTGATCAATTTGAAAAGAGCAATTTCAAGGGCTTGTCGCGTTTTATTCGTATGATTGACCAAGTTTTAGAAGTCCAGCACGATCTTGCAAGCGTGGCTGTCGCACCGCCAAAAGATGCAGTAGAGCTCATGACCATCCACAAGAGTAAAGGGCTAGAGTTTCCTTATGTCTTTATCCTCAATATGAATCAAGATTTCAACAAGCAAGACTCTATGTCAGAAGTCATTCTCAGTCGTCAGAATGGTCTTGGTGTCAAATATATTGCCAAAATGGAGACAGGAGCAGTGGAAGATCACTATCCTAAAACCATCAAACTCTCCATTCCTAGTCTGACCTATAGACAGAACGAAGAGGAATTACAGCTAGCAAGCTATTCAGAGCAGATGCGTCTGCTGTATGTTGCTATGACACGGGCTGAGAAAAAGCTCTATCTTGTCGGTAAAGGTTCTCGTGAAAAGTTGGAAGCCAAGGAATACCCAGCAGCTAAAAAAGGAAAGCTAAATAGCTCTACTAGACTGCAAGCAAGGAATTTCCAAGATTGGATGTGGGCTATCAGTAAAGTGTTTGCAAAGGATCATATCAATTTTATCTATCGTTTTGTTGGCGAAAACCAGTTGACTAGAGAAGCTATCGGTCAGTTGGAAAACAAAAGTCCTCTCCAAGATAGCTCCCAAGCAGACAATCGTCAGTCAGAAACCATCAAAGAAGCCCTTGAAATGCTGAAAGAAGTAGAAGTTTATAATACTCTTCACCGTGCAGCCATTGAACTTCCTAGTGTTCAAACCCCAAGTCAAATCAAGAAATTCTACGAACCCGTTATGGATATGGAAGGTGTCGAGATTGCAGGTCAAGGTCAGTCAGTAGACAAGAAAATCAGCTTTGATTTGCCAGATTTTTCAAGCAAAGAAAAGGTAACAGGAGCTGAGATTGGTAGTGCTACCCACGAACTCATGCAGAGAATTGACCTCAGCCAGCGACCAACGCTTGCTAGCCTGACAGAAACTCTCAAACAAGTTCAAACCAGCCCAGCTGTCAGAGATAAGATCAATCTTGCTAAAATACTTGCATTCTTTGACACAGCACTTGGTCAGGAAATTCTTGATAATACAGACCATCTCTATCGTGAGCAACCTTTCTCCATGCTCAAACTAGACCAAAAGAGTAAGGAAGACTTCGTTGTCCGTGGTATCCTTGATGGCTATCTACTTTACGAGGACAAAATCGTTCTGTTCGACTATAAGACAGACCGCTATGATGAACCAAGTCAACTCGTAGACCGCTATCGTGGACAGTTAGCCCTATACGAAGAGGCTTTATCCCGCGCCTATTCGATTGAAAATATTGAAAAATACTTGATTTTACTGGGTAAAGAAGAGGTTAAAGTTGTAAAAGTATAATCTAGAAAGGAGACCCCATGACACTTCCAGTTAGAAAATCCCTGCATGATGCGGTTTTACAGGCTTCAAAATCTGATACTTGGGAACAAGCTACCAAGGAATGGAATGAAGTTTCCTTGATTTTTAACGGTATCGGCCGTAGCAATTGTGTCTGTGGGAATGCCATCAAGTACGCCTACGAACTCTTTAATGGCGTCACAGGCCAACGTCTCTTTCCGATTGGTAGCGACTGTGTTCGTCATTTTCATCGATTGACCCTTGACCAGCAACTGGAAGAGGAAGAAAAACTGCTTAGAAAGGTTGAAAATCTGACCAGAAAAGCCCATAAAAAGGAGAAAATCAAGGTCAATAAAAGTGACTTTGACGAGCGTCTTCTAAATTGGCTCTGGGAAAAAGGTGTTTTTAAACCCAATCGTGGCAATCAATTTGCACCTGAGAGAGACTACCAGCTTTTCCTAGAAGTCTTTCAAGGAGGAAGTTGGACCAAGGCAGAACCCAAGAAGAAAGCTCGTATGGAAGAAGTCCTTGAAAAGTGTATCAAACCCTTTTTACTTGGAAAATCAGATGACCAACTCTACCTTGTCAAGCTAGGCAAGGAGAAAATTGACTACGAACAAGAACTCCGTATCCAGGCAGAGAAAGAGCGCAAGAAGAGAGATAAAATCGCCAAGCAATATGCAGACAATCTGGTTCTAGCTATGGGCCCAGCAGAGCGTGCCTATCAAGATTACTTTGGCTTTACAGAAACCCTGACTCAAGAAGAACGTAAGTGGGAGAAAATACTTTTTGGTAAAAATCGAACAGAACGGGCTATCAAGGCCAAACAATACAAAAAAGAGCTGGAAAAAGACCAACGAATTACCAGTCGGGATCCAATTGAAAGAAAGCAGAAGCAGATCTGGCTCCTCAATTCCTATTTTCGTGAGCTTCCTGAAGAAAAATCCCGATTTGCTCGGCTTTTATTAGAATATCGAAAAAGTGGAGAAGTTCCCTTTTCAACTGAATACCTGTCAGACAATCTGCTTGACTTTTTCTATAAAATGAAAGCTTTTGAGTTTGAAATTGCACCAGAACAAGTCCGAGACTTTTTAAAAGAAAGCCTTCAGACAGAACATCTATCCTCAGCACAAGAAAGCTGGATAGAAGGAATTCTCCTCAACTGCATCAAACCATTTTTAGAACGATTATTGATATGAGTAACACCTACCGTGGAAATTTCATGGTAGGTTACATTTTATCCAAAAAGAGAAAATAGGAAATGGCAAACCCTGCTCCTTCGTATTTTATAGTCAACTGAAACAGGAGTAGGACAAAAGAGCCTCGAAAAAAGTATTGCAACTTGGTAA
>NZ_JUUO01000063.1 GCF_001074975.1 Streptococcus pseudopneumoniae
CAAGCGCAATCGCATCATGCATCCAACATCCGTCAAATCTGATTGCACGGATTGCCCACTTCTCAAAAAAGCTCCTTATGTCTGTAACAACTGTCTAAAAAAGAGGACGGATTGTGGCTTTAACCGCTATCTTTACTACGCGAAAAAGGCCCAGGAACAGTACAAGACTATGTTGAGAGAGTCCAGAGAGGGAATTCCCCTAAACAAGGAAAGTTTTTATCAGATGGACAAGGTCTTAACC
>NZ_JUUO01000006.1 GCF_001074975.1 Streptococcus pseudopneumoniae
TCGTCGTCTGAGACTAACTTCCAGTTTTGGGAGAGAGGTGGAAGTTACTTTGAGAAGTTACGTCTTTTTCAAATTTAGCTTGCTATCTTCTCGGATGAGCTTGCTAATGTGGTAGATTAGGCTATTTTTTGGTATAATAAAAGTTATGGAAATTGAAAAAACCAATCGTATGAATGCGCTCTTTGAATTTTATGCGGCGCTTTTGACAGATAAGCAAATGAATTATATAGAGCTCTACTACGCTGATGATTACAGCCTTGCTGAGATTGCTGAAGAGTTCGGTGTCAGTCGTCAGGCTGTTTACGACAATATCAAGCGGACAGAAAAGATTCTGGAAGATTATGAGATGAAATTGCACATGTACTCGGACTACATTGTCCGTAGTCAGATTTTTGACCAGATTTTGGAGCGCTATCCCAAGGATGACTTTCTGCAGGAGCAGATAGAAATTTTAACAAGCATTGATAATAGAGAATAAGAGGAAGAAACATGGCATTTGAAAGTTTAACAGAACGTTTGCAGAACGTCTTTAAAAATCTACGTAAAAAAGGAAAAATCTCTGAAGCTGACGTCCAAGAAGCAACCAAAGAAATTCGCTTGGCCTTGCTTGAGGCCGACGTTGCCTTGCCTGTTGTAAAGGAATTTATCAAGAAGGTTCGTGAGCGTGCAGTCGGACATGAGGTCATTGATACCCTTAATCCTGCGCAACAGATTATTAAAATCGTTAATGAGGAATTGACTGCTGTTTTAGGTTCTGATACAGCGGAGATTATCAAGTCACCTAAGATTCCTACAATCATTATGATGGTTGGTTTGCAGGGGGCTGGTAAAACAACCTTTGCTGGTAAATTGGCCAACAAACTCAAGAAAGAAGAAAATGCCCGTCCTTTGATGATTGCGGCGGACATCTATCGTCCTGCGGCTATTGACCAGTTGAAAACTCTGGGGCAACAGATTGATGTGCCTGTCTTTGCACTTGGAACAGAAGTACCAGCTGTTGAGATTGTTCGTCAAGGTTTGGAACAAGCTCAAGCCAATCATAACGACTATGTCTTGATTGATACGGCAGGGCGTTTGCAGATTGATGAGCTTTTGATGAATGAGCTTCGTGACGTGAAAGCCTTGGCTCAGCCAAATGAAATCCTGCTTGTCGTTGATGCCATGATTGGTCAGGAAGCGGCCAATGTTGCGCGTGAGTTCAATGCTCAGTTAGAAGTAACTGGGGTTATCCTTACCAAGATTGATGGGGACACTCGTGGTGGTGCTGCCCTATCTGTTCGTCACATTACTGGAAAACCAATCAAGTTCACTGGTACAGGTGAAAAGATTACGGACATTGAGACCTTCCACCCAGACCGTATGTCTAGTCGTATCCTTGGCATGGGGGATATGCTTACTTTGATTGAGAAAGCTTCTCAAGAATACGATGAGCAAAAAGCCCTTGAAATGGCTGAGAAGATGCGTGAAAATACCTTTGATTTCAATGATTTCATTGATCAATTGGATCAGGTACAAAACATGGGACCAATGGAAGACTTGCTCAAGATGATTCCAGGTATGGCTAACAATCCAGCCCTTCAAAACATGAAAGTGGATGAGCGCCAGATTGCGCGCAAACGTGCCATCGTGTCTTCAATGACACCTGAAGAGCGTGAAAATCCAGATTTGTTAAATCCGAGCCGTCGCCGTCGTATCGCTGCTGGTTCTGGAAATACCTTCGTCGAAGTCAACAAATTCATCAAAGACTTTAACCAGGCTAAACAACTCATGCAAGGTGTTATGTCTGGAGATATGAACAAGATGATGAAGCAGATGGGAATTAATCCAAACAATCTTCCAAAAAATATGCCAAATATGGGAGGGATGGATATGTCTGCCCTTGAAGGAATGATGGGACAAGGTGGAATGCCTGACTTGTCAGCTCTTGGAGGAGCAGGAATACCTGATATGAGCCAGATGTTTGGTGGCGGACTCAAAGGTAAAATCGGTGAATTTGCCATGAAACAGTCTATGAAACGCATGGCGAATAAAATGAAGAAAGCGAAGAAGAAACGTAAGTAAGACAAGGGAAGGCCGCAGGGCTTTCCTTTTTTAGAAAGAAGAAAAAGGTCTATTTTGAATTTGCAAAGAATGATATAATAGTAGAAATAGTCTAACAGGGAGGAATTATGGAAATTGATAATCGATCAATTCGTCTTGGCGATGAATTAAAGAAAGAGTTAAAATCAGAAAGCCGAGTCAAGATTGCAGCAGCAACCTTTTCTATGTTTGCTTATCAGCAGTTGAAAGAGGAATTGGAAAATATAGAAGAGTTAAAATTTATTTTTACAAATCCGACTTTTATAACAGATGAAACCAAAACAGATTTCCGTGAGTATACGATACCCAAAAAAGAACGAGAACAATCGATTTTTGGTGGAAAGTATGAACTGAAATTGATGAATGAGCTGATCCAAAAAGCGATTGCTCGTGAATGTGCTGATTGGATCCGAAGAAAAGCGCAATTTAAGTCTATTAATATTGAAACAGATGAAATGCCAAATGGTATTCGAATTGAAAATTCGGATGATGTAGTGGCAGTAGATCGTTTGAAAAACTTTGATCGCAAAGAATTAGGATATGAAGCTTCTCTATTTAAAACGAGTAGAAACCTCTATCATGCACCACTTAGTTTAAATTATTTAGATGAATTTGATAATCTCTGGGAAGAAGATGATTATTTTCGTGATGTTACAGAAGAGTTTTTGGATAATTTAAACCTAGCTCATAAAGAACATTCTCCTGAGTTCATTTACTATGTGATGCTATATAATTTATTCAATGAATTTTTAGAAGATATCAATGAAGATTTTTTACCCAATGAAGGGGTTGGCTATAAAGAAAGTAAAATTTGGGGGCTGTTATATGATTTCCAAAAGGATGCAGTAAAATCGATCATTTCTAAATTAGAAAAATTTAATGGATGTATTCTAGCGGATTCGGTTGGTCTTGGTAAAACTTATACAGCTTTAGCGGTCATGACTTATTATGCTTATCGAGGCAAACGTATTTTAGTACTTTGTCCTAAAAAGTTAGAAAATAACTGGAATATGTATCGTCATGATTATGTAAATAATCCAATTTATGATAGACATTTGCTTTATGACGTTCTCTACCATACAGATCTCAGTAGAGATAAAGGACACTCTAATGGAATTGATCTGTCCTTAAATAATTGGCATACTTATGATTTGGTTGTCATTGATGAGTCCCATAATTTTAGAAATGGTGGCTCTAGCGAAAATGACTTATCTGAGGGGAGAGAAAATCGATACAGCCGTTTAATGAATCGCATCATAAAGTCTGGTGTCCCTACCAAGGTACTCATGCTATCAGCAACACCTGTTAATAATCGCTTTAATGATTTGAAAAATCAAATTGCTCTAGCCTATGAAGGAGATACGGATCAAATTGATAGCAAATTAGAAACAAAATCATCTATAAACGATATTTTCAGAAATGCTCAATCTGCTTATAATAAGTGGGCTGACCTACCTGCAGAAGAGAGAACAACAGATAAACTGTTATCTACATTAGATTTTGATTTCTTTAAAGTACTAGATAGTGTAACGATAGCCAGAAGTAGAAAACATATTCGGGAATTTTATGATAGAGAAGCGATTGGAGAATTTCCACAGCGCTTAAAACCACTTAATTTTGAACCTGATTTAACGGTTTCAAATCTCGGAATTACCTATAAAAAATTATATCACTTACTTGATAAACTTCAGTTGACTATCTATCAACCATCAATACATATTTACCCATCAAAGAGAGTTAAATACGATAAAAATAAAGAAGGAAAAATGGGGAATTTAACTCAGTTTGGTCGTGAGTCTGGTATCAAAAAACTGATGATGATTAACCTGCTCAAACGTTTAGAAAGTTCTGTTGCAGCTTTTCGATATACTTTAATAGATGTTGTTAAAGATTATGTAGAAAAGACCTTAAAGGCTATCGAAGAATATGAATTGACAGGTTTGGACCATTTATCTCTTAATCCTCATCTTGATGAAGATGATTTTGATTTGGAAGATAGTAATTTCGAGTTCTCTATTGGTAAGAAAAATCGTATTGCTTTACAAGATATGGATTATCGTAGTTGGAAGGTCGAGTTAGAACAAGATTTTGCAATATTGACAGAGCTAGAAAATCTAATCAGTAAAATAACGCCACAAGAAGACCAAAAACTCCAGACTCTTTTTTCATTGATAGATGAGAAACTAACAAATCCTATCAATACTGGTAATAAAAAGTTGATTATTTTCTCCGCATTTGCGACAACAACCAACTACCTTTATAAACATATTAGTCAGTATGTTTTGGATAAGTATGGTCTCTACACTGCCCAGATTTCAGGTACAAAAGGTTTTGCAACAACTTTGGAAACTAAAAATAAAGACCTCAATTCTTTATTAACTTATTTTTCTCCTAAATCAAAATCTCGTGATGTTTTGTTTCCTGGTGATGAGAGTGAGATCGATCTTTTAATTGCAACAGATGTGATTTCCGAAGGTCAAAACTTGCAAGATGCGGATATGATGGTTAATTACGATATCCACTGGAATCCTGTCCGTATTGTTCAACGATTTGGTCGTGTGGATCGAATTGGTAGTCAAAATAAATACATTCAATTGGTTAATTTTTGGCCAAATCTTGAGTTAGATGAGTATATCGATCTTAAGTCTAGGGTTGAATCGAGGATGAAAATTTCTGTCTTGACTTCAACAGCAGATGATAATGTTTTATCTAGTGAAGAAATAGAGGATAATAATTATCGAAGAAAACAATTAGAACGTCTTAGAGATGAAGTGGTCGACTTAGAGGAGATGAATGATGGTATTTCTATTATGGATTTAGGATTAGAAGATTATCGCATAGACCTTCTTAAGTATTTGGAAGAACATCCTGAGTTAGAAAAAGTTCCGAGAGGCTTGCAAGCTATTTTACCTGCTTCCAATAAAGAATCAGAAGGTGTCATTTTTGTCCTAAAAAATAAAGATCAGATAAAAGGAAAAAATAATCAAAATCAGCTTCATCCATATTATATCCTCTACATCAATAGAAATGGAGAACTGCTTTTATCTCCGTCTGAAAGTAAGAAAATATTGGAGTACCTCAGTAGCATTTGTCGGGGTCAAAGTAAACCGTTGAGGCATGTAGTAGACAAGTTCAATCGTCAAACAAAAGATGGTAAAGAAATGGTTGTATATTCGGAATTGCTTCAACAGGCAATTGATCAACTAATGGAACATGATCAGATTTCAACTATGGATGCCTTATTTAACTTTGGGTCTGTTGACTTGATGAATACTAGCATTGAGGGAATGGATGATTTTGAGTTAATTTGTTTCTTTATATTGATGAAAGGGGATTCTGATGATTAGATTTCCGTCCTATACAGCCTTATCAAAACCTCACCTTCTCTATAGACCTCATAAAAAGGGCAATAGTGATTTTTTTGATAATCTTAATGTATCTGTGAAAGACAAGAAAGATTTAAGAGAACAAATTAGAGCAATTCAAATTACTCATCAGATTGATACAAGCACCACTAATATTCCTGCTGGAAAAAAAGTGAAGCAAATCATGGTTTTAGAAGTAGAACTCGAACAAATGGGTGTTTCCTTAACTTTATTAGAACAGCTAGATATAAGATTAGGGATTTACACAGCCTTTGTATTAAAATATCCACAAGGTAGAGAAGAACTTCTTATTCATTATAAAGAGCCTTTAAGTCAAGAAAAGGATGGCAAGCACTTTAAGATTGTCCGTCGCTTTCAGACTCATGATGATGTAAGCATTGACTTTGAGGGAAATGACTTAGATGATGTTTATGAGAGTCTTGTAAAAGAAACTGGTAAGAAAGAATTACAAGTTTTAGAATCAAGTAATCTTAGAAACTCTATTGAACTCAGTGACCAATTAGATAAATTAGAGAAAAAGGCACAACAGTTAAAGAAAAAGATGTATTCTGAAAAATCAATGAGAAAACAAATGGAAATAAAAAGAGAATATCAGGCTACATTGAAAGAAATAGAAGCATTAAAGAAGTAAGATTGACTGTAAGTTTAGCAAAGGAAAATCAGAAATTGAGATTAGAGAACTCTTTTGATTTCAACCCCTATTTTTGATAAAATGAAGCTGTAATGCATTAAAAATTAAGAATTACAAAGATAGGATAAGCCAACTTAATTTTTTATAAAATTAAAATTACAAAAGCTTGACAAAGCTAAGAAAGGATACTACCATGAGCACAGCACAGCACAGCACAGCACAGCACAGCACAGCAAACAGGTGAAAACTCTGGACTTGAGAAATTAACTCTCACTTCAAAAGATGTTTTTATAGATAATATTTCAAAAATTGGCCAACTTTTTCCTGAAGTTCTGACGGAAAAGAGGGATGAATACGGCAAATTACGTCCTGCGATTGACTTTGAGAAGCTTAAACAGTTTTTATCAGAGGAAATTGTGGATGGTCGAGAATCCTATGAGTTTACTTGGGTTGGAAAGCGAGAAGCAATTGCAGAAGCTGGGCGACCAACTACCAAAACCCTAAGACCAGATCTTGATGAAAGTGTTGACTTTGAAAACAGTGAAAATGTCTTTATTACCGGGGATAATTTAGAAGTCTTAAAAATCTTACAAGAATCCTACCTAGGAAAAATCGATATGATTTATATCGATCCCCCCTATAATACAGGGAAAGACTTTGTATACTCTGATAAGTTCCAAAAAACAGATGAAGAGTTGAAGGAAGAGATGGAACTTTTGGATGAAGAAGGACGCCAGGTCATTGGGCTCACAAAAAATGAAAAAACTTCGGCTCGCTACCACTCAGACTGGCTCAATATGATGTATCCACGCCTCCGTCTAGCGCGTAATCTCCTTAAGGATTCAGGTGTTATCTTTATCTCTATTGATGATAATGAACAAGCTAATCTGAAAGCTATCTGTGATGAGATTTTTGGGGAGGAGAATTTTGTTGCGGATACAGTAAGAAAGCGTAGAGACAGCCAGGCAAATTTATCAAAAAATATTTCTCCAATTCATGAATATATTCTTATTTATTCAAAGTCAGCTGGGGAAGTGCTTAATAAAGTAAAGGGAAATATAGATAGTTCTGCATATAAAAATCCAGATGGGGATTCTCGTGGAGAATATGTTACAATGCCATGTACGAATGTAGGGGGTAGTCGTTATACAGTTGTTACTCCTACAGGAATTGAAATAACTGACGAGTGGAGGTTCAAAAAGTCAACCTTTGATCAACTTTTAAAAGAAAATAAAATAGTATTTCCGAAAAATGGAGCAGGTAAGCCTAGATATAAAGTCTTTTTAGCTGATAAATTAAATGATGGAGTGTTGGCAAATACTTGGTGGTCTGAACTTCCATCTAATCAATTGGCTACTAAAGAGATAAAGAATTATTTTGATGATAATATTACTTTTGATACGCCGAAGCCAGTTGGATTAATCAAATTTATTTTGGAGCTCGGTTCAAAAATGGAATCAATTGTTTTAGACTTCTTCGGTGGTTCTGGTACTACAGCTGATGCAGTTATGCAACTGAATGCTGAAGATGGTGGAAATCGTAAGTTTATCCTGTGTACGTTGGATGAAGAAGTAGCCGATAAGTCTGCTGCTAAAGAAGCAGGTTATGAAACCATTGCCCAACTTTCACGTGAACGGATACGTCGTGCTGCTGCTAAGATTCAGAAGGAACATCCAGAATTGGTTGGCAAGCAAGACTTTGGATTTAAAGCTTACAAACTAGATTCTTCTAATTTCAAAGATGTATCTGCCCGTCCAGACCAATTTGTTCAAACAGATCTTTTCGATAGTGTATCCAATATCAAGGAAGGACGTACTGGCCTTGACTTACTTTTCCAAGTTATGCTGACATGGGGAATGGAACTGTCACTAGCCATTGATATGGAGAAAGTAGCAGGAGCAGAAGTCTATGACGTAGATCAAGGATCACTCATGGCTTGTTTTGAAGATGAAATATCAGAAGAAGTTATCCGTCATATCGCTCAAGCACAACCACTCCGTGCCGTTTTCCGTGATAGCTCATTTGCCAATTCAGCAGATAAGATTAACGTAAGTGAAATCTTCAAAGAATTGTCACCTCATACAAAAGTGAAGGTGGTGTAGGATATGAGTTTTAATAAAAATGTCAAAAATAGTAATCTTGATAAGCTTGATGAAATGATTCAAGATGAAATTAGAAAACTAAAAATAGTTAGACGAGCTCGTATTTTGGCTAGTGAACGACTTGGGGGATATGCTAGTAAGTGGGACATGTATTTACTTTTGATGGCTATTTTATCTAGTGCCTTATTAGTTATTTCATTGATAGTTCCAAATGAAGGCTTGATAAAAAAAGTAGTTTCAGGATGTTTTTCCATGTATACAGTTATCATTCAATATTATGTGTCCACATTAAACTATAGAGAACGTGCTTTGAAATTCCATTATCACCATATAGAAATTAATAAACTTAAAGAATCACTTCAATGGTTATCTCTACAAGGTTATAATTTTAAAAAGAAGAATGCTAAATTTAAAGTTATAGTAGAAAAATATAATCTTATTCTTCAGCAACAAGAAAATCATAGTGAGTACGATTATCATAGAGCAAAGTGTAAAGAAATTAGACAGTTAGATTTTAGTATGGATAATATTTTTGTAAATATTCAACCGATTGTTATTATCTTATTTATTCTTAGTTACTTGTTCTTGGGAGGTATTTGCAATGAGATTACAATTTAAAAAACAACAATTCCAGTTGGATGCGGTTAGTGCCATTGCAGATTTATTTCAAGGGCAAGCCAAACATACTGGAGTTCAGTATATGGCGGATCCAGGTCGTCTCAAGTCAGATGAGGTAGATTTGGTTTTAGATGCTTATCGAAATGCACCGATTCAATTGAGTCAAACAAGTATACGAGAAAATGTTCATACTATGCAAACTCGTTATGGTTTGCGTCCTTCTGATAGTCTTTCTATTGATATGATTGCTGGAAGAGAAGCATATAATTTTTCAATAGAGATGGAGACGGGAACAGGGAAGACCTACACGTATATCCGTACAATTATGGAGTTGAATAAACGATATGGCTGGCTTAAGTTTGTTATTGTCGTTCCAAGTGTAGCCATTCGTGAAGGGGTTCTCAAGTCTCTTCAGATTATGTCAAGCCACTTTCAGATGGAGTATGGCAAACAACCACGCTATTTTGTCTACGATTCTTCACGTTTAGGTGATTTGGATAGTTTTGCCAATTCGTCAGACCTTCAAATCATGGTCATCAACTCTCAAGCCTTTAATGCGAAAGGGAAAGATGCGCGACGGATTCATTCTGAACAGGAAAGTTTCCGTTGGCGCCGTCCAATTGATGTCTTGGCAGCTATGAATCCGATTATGATTATTGATGAACCTCAGTCTGTTGAAGGGAAACAAACCAAGGAAAGACTAAAAGATTTCAAGCCATTGTTTACGCTACGTTATTCGGCTACCCATAAAGAAAAACATGATATGGTTTATAGATTGGATGCCATGGATGCTTATAATCAAAAATTAGTGAAGAAGATTGCGGTTAAGGCTATTGAGCAAACTGGGACGACTGGGACACAAGGCTATCTTTATCTACAAGAAATCATTCCACAAAAAACAGGAGCACCCAAAGCAAAAATTGAGTTTGAAGTAAAAACGCAGTCAGGTGTCAAAAGGAAATTGAAGGTGGTGGAAGAACTCTTTGATTTGTACGCTGAATCAGGGAATTTATCTGCTTATAAAGGAATGCCCCTTAGTCACTTTGATGCAAGAGAGAACAAACTTCAAGTTGGTGTGACGCAAGAACTTCATGTCGGTGAAGTGATAGGGGAAGTGGATGAGTCTAGCATCAGAAGAATTCAAATTCGAGAGACTATAAAAAGTCATATCGAAAAAGAAAGTAAACTGTACAATCGAAGAATTAAAGTATTATCCTTATTTTTCATCGATGAAGTGGCCAAGTATAAACAATATGATGAAAATAATGATGCCTATAATGGAGAATACGCTCAGATTTTTGAAGAAGAATATCGAAATCAAGTAAATCAGTTTATCCAAACACAGGAACCAACTCCTTATCGTAGATATTTGGAGGCTAATCTTGAAGGAAATTCAGTTCATGCTGGTTACTTTTCGGTAGATAAAGTGAAGAAGTCAGATAAGACCATTTTTGTGGACTATAAATCTGCCAGTGAAAAGAAGAACAATCTTTCAAATGACACTGATGCCTATGACTTAATTATGAAGGACAAGGAGCGTTTATTGAGCTTTGAAGAGCCAGTTCGTTTCCTCTTTTCTCACTCAGCTCTAAAAGAGGGCTGGGATAATCCAAATGTCTTTCAAATCTGTACTCTTAAGCAATCTTCAGCAGAGACTCGTAAACGTCAAGAAATCGGTCGTGGTATGCGTTTGGCAGTTGACCAAAATGGAATTCGTCAGGATTTTGAACTCTTAGGAAATGATGTTCATGAAATCAATAAACTGACAGTAATTGCAAATGAAAGTTATGATCAATTTGCTCGAAATCTACAAGAAGAAATCAAAGAACTCTTAGCAGATCGTCCTGCAAAAGTGGATGTTACTCTCTTTACGAATAAAGTTCTAACCAATCAAGAAGGACAAACAATACGTATTACCAAGGAACAAGCAGATGCTATTCATTTTGATTTGATCCGACAAGGCTATATAGATCGTGAAGGACAATTAACTACAGAATATTTTGCTGCAAAAGAAAATCATCAGTTACAACTGTCTGAAACGCTAGCAGGTTATGAGGATAATCTGGTAGAGATATTGGAGAGCGTTTATCATGCTGGACAGTATGAAATTGAAAATGCCAATCATTCAGTCATTCAGTTCTCAAATGAGGTCAATCAAGAAAATATTGCCCGAAAAGAGTTCTTAAATCTCTGGAAGCAAATCAATCGTAAGACGAGTTACCAAGTAGAGTTTGATGATGCGGAATTGGTAAAACATTCTGTTGACTATATCAATGAGAAATTAGTCGTTAGCAAACCAAGCTTTCATATAACTCAAGCAAGCGCTACTGAGATGAGTAAGGAAGAAGGACTCCATCTCACAGTAGCTGAGAATGATCGTCAGCAAGAATATCTAACGGATTCGCAGATTATGACCAAATATGATTTACTAGGGGAGATTGCTGATCAGACAGGATTAACACGTAGGTTGGTTGCGGAAATATTAAGTAAAATCTATGTCTACCAATTTGACAAGTTTAAACAGAATCCAGAAGAGTTTATTCTTAAGATTTCAAAGCTCATTAATGAACAAAAAGCAAGTCAAATTATCAAGCATATCCAGTATAATGTGCTAAATGAAGAGTATGATATGGACTTGTTTTATGACAATCCTGAAACTGCTAACAGATCAGATGATCACTTACTTGAATCCAAAAAAGGAATTTACAATTTTGTAAAAGTTGATTCAAATACGGAGAAGACCTTTAAAGAATCTTTGGAACAATACGAGGATGTTCGTGTTTATGTGAAGTTACCAGGGAAGTTCAGTATTGCTACTCCGCTTGGGAACTATAACCCTGACTGGGCAATTGCCTTCCGTGAAGGAAGTGTCAAGCATATCTATTTTGTTGCAGAAACGAAAGGCTCTATGTCTAGTCTTCAATTAAAACAAGCTGAGCAAGCAAAAATTGCCTGTGCGCGTGCTCACTTTAAAGCGTTAGCTCAAGCTGGATTGATTAATGACCAGCACATCTATGATGTGGTTTCAAGTTATGAGGAATTATTAAATATTGTAAGATAGGGAGGAAAAAGAAATGGAATTTGTTGTATATCGTAAGGGAAGAGAAGTAGCTGTTTTTCAACGTAGGAGCGATGCAGAGAGATATGTGCGCTCTAAAACTGGATTTTTTGGTGAACCAGATGCTTACTATCAGATTGAACAAAGAGGTTGTTATTTGACAGAAGCAGCTGTAACTTACAAGGGATTGGCAGATGACTGTGATGAATTGATGACTTTGCGAAAATTCAGGGATTCTTATCTAGCTTTTCAAGATGGTGGTCAGGAGGAAATTGAATCCTACTATAAGATGGCTCCTCAAATTGTTGCCAAGTTAGAGGAACATCCAAATCGTGAGGAAATACTAGAGTCTATCTGGGCAGAACTCGTATTGCCTTGTGTTTCCTTGATTAAAGCAGGAGAGGATCAAGCTTGCCATCAATTGTATAAAACATATACACTGGAACTGTCACAAAAAGTGGTCCAATAAAACGAGTAGAGTATAGGAAAAGAGTTCGGGTCTCGCTAACTTGTATAGTGAAGAGGTCCCCTATTCTATTTAGATCCCCAATACCAAAATAAACGTATCAAGCTAATTACAAACTCAACTTATATTGAAGATTTTATATGGGATAATGACGAATCAAAGGAAACAAATTTTCAAAATTGGCTTGCTGAGATGGTAGGAGTTTAAGGGGGTATTTTTACCCCTTGGGATTTACAGGATCACAAAAGAGAAAGAGAGATAAAAAGATAACATGAAAAGAGATAATGGCGATTTGAATTTGTTTAAATTTGTAGGATTTGGTGCTATAATATTTTGCCTATTTATGATTATAGGCTCAAGGTTTGTCACTGTTGGTCTAGAAGAACCTAAACCAGTACAAAAAGAACCATCAGAATACTTAAAGCAAGAGATACAGTTGGAAGATGCTAAAATACTTGGAAAGTTTTGGAATGATAAAGGGCATTTTATTGTGGTGTATAGAGATACTACAAAAGCCCCTGAAATCGTTGAGGTTGATGCTTCTGAGTGGGAGCTTATGGAAGTAGGTGTAAACTTTGTGACTGTTGGTGTAGGTAGCAAGGAAGAGACTAAAACAGTACAAAGGGAAAGCCTTGGATTTCAAGAAAGCAAGTTAAGGGCAAAATTAGAAGATGCTACTATTTTAGGCAAGTTTTGGAATAGTAAAGGTCACTTTATTGTAGTGTACAATGGTACTACAAAAGCCCCGGAAATCATTGAGGTTTATTTTTCTGAGTGGCAATATAGGAGAGTAGGGGAACGATATTAAACAGCGTTAGAGGGGATTTACTTACTTCTAAGTATCAAAAAAATGAGCACTTCCGTAATTGGAAATGCTCGTTTTTTGATATGTTTAGACTATTAGTCTTTATTTTCGTATGGCAAGATTAAGTTCAAGATGATTCCTGTCATGGCTGATAGGGCAGTACCTGAAAGTGTAACTGGACCAAGTTTAAGGATAGCTCCTCCAAGTCCAAGGACCAACATAGCACTTGCGATGATTAGGTTACGCATTTGACCAAAATCAACACGTTCTTTGATCAAAACTTTCAAACCGTTGCTGGCGATAACTCCATAGAGAAGGATTGACATACCACCAAGTACAGCATTTGGAATAGTTGAAATCAAGGCAGTGAATTTACCAAGGAAGCTCAGGGCAATCGCGATGAAGGCAGCGTTACGGATAACTGAGACAGAAGCGATACGAGTCATACCGATAACCCCTGTATTTTCTCCGTAAGTTGTATTGGCTGGTCCACCAAGGAAGGCAGAAACAGAAGTTGCGATACCGTCACCAAGAAGAGTACGGTGAAGACCTGGTTCTTTCAAGAATTGACGACCACAGATTTGACCCAAAACAGTATGGTCTCCAATATGTTCAGAAATGGTTACGATCGCGATTGGCAAGATAGCGATGGTTTCAGGACCGAAGTAAAGATTGTATTCTTTAAAGGCACCACCTGTGCTAAATGGCAAGTAGAAACCAGGAATTTCAAACCAGTTAGCTTTTAGAACTGGTGTGAAGTCAACCAAGCCAAGAGTTAGTGCGAAGAGGTAACCACCGATAATGGCAAAGAGGAATGGAATGATTCGTAGGAAGCCTTTTCCTTTTGTATTGATGAAGGCAGCAATCAAGAAAGTAACAACTGCTACAAGAGCATTTTTCCAATTCCCATCAGCTACAAGCCCCGCATTGGTAACAGCT
Source organism: Streptococcus pseudopneumoniae (assembly GCF_001074975.1). Classification (GTDB taxonomy): domain Bacteria; phylum Bacillota; class Bacilli; order Lactobacillales; family Streptococcaceae; genus Streptococcus; species Streptococcus pseudopneumoniae_D. The sequence goes on from NZ_JUUO01000006.1 coordinate 14,085, forward strand.
GAACCTGCAAGTCCAAGACCGATAACGATGATCATAGGTCCGATGATGATTGGTGGCAAGAGTTTATCAATCCATTTTGTACCCGCAAATCGAACACTTGTAGCCACAAGGACATAGATAAAACCTGTAAGGATAACCCCTGTTTGTGCGGCTGATACATCCCCTCCTAGTTCCTTCATAGCTAGCGACATAGCTGTGATGAAGGCAAAAGAAGAACCTAGATAAACTGGAACTCTAAAACCAGTTGAAATCATGTAGATGAGTGTTCCAACACCTGAAGCAAAAAGGGCAACAGATACAGGCATTCCCAAAATCAATGGTACCAAGATGGTCGCACCGAACATGGCGAAAACGTGTTGGAAACTAAGGAGAATTCCTTTGCCAGCTGAAGGACGTTGGTCAACGTCTAGTAACAAATCAACAGTTGATTCTTGTTTCATATAAACCTCACTTTTGGGCATCAAAAAAGAGCCCATTATTTTACAGCAATAGGCCCTCAGAGTAAGACTTCTTTAAAATCTAGACTTTAAAGAGTTTTAAATATTTCTGCGTCTTCGTCACCTCACGGGATGACATTAAAAACCTTTGCTTGTGATAGTATAGCAAAAATTACAAACTTTGTAAATATTTTTTTACTAAAAAGTTTAAAGCGGGCGTTTGTTGGGCATGCCAGCCTTACGTGGATATTTATTTGGCGTTTCTTTTTTCTTTTCCACCACTGTGATATAACGCGGATCTCCATTAGGTAAGGCGTAGCTGAGATTGTCTTCGACCTTACTAAAAAGGAGGTTGAGGGCATTCTTAGCTTCTAATAACTCCTCAGGCGCATTGCTGGCCTTGAGTGCCAATAGTTTTCCGCTAACCTTAAGGTAGGGAATAGTCAATTCAGACAAAACCTGCATGCGGGCAACCGCACGAGCCGTTACAAAATCATATTGAGCACGGAAGTTCTTGTCTTGGGCAAAGTCTTCTGCACGTCCATGGTAGAAATGGACATCGTGCAAATCCAGTTCTTGAGCCAAGAGTTGGAGGAAGTTAATGCGCTTATTGAGTGAATCAATGATAGTCACATCTAACTGAGGATAGAGTATTTTCATTGGTAGACTAGGAAATCCCGCTCCAGCTCCAATATCAAGAAGTTTGATAGTTTCATTGGGAATCAAACCTTGAAGAATGGGTGCAATCGAATCGTAAAAATGTTTGAGATAAACTTCTTCCTTGTCTGTAATGGCTGTTAAATTAATCTTTTCATTCCACTCAACCAAGAGCTCAAAATAACGTTCAAATTGTTTTTTTTGCTGGTCCGAAAGTGGAAGATTTTGCTCGGCAAGCAAGTTGTAAAATGTTTCTGGTTTCATAGTTATTTCCTTCTTTAGTATCATCTTATTTTACCACAATCATTAAAAATTTGATATACTGGTACTAATCTAAAAGCAGAAAGGAATTATATAATGACTTGGATTATTCTTGGAGTTTTAGCTCTTATTGTTATTTTTGTGATTGTTAGCTATAACGGTTTGGTTAAGAATCGTATGCAAACAAAGGAGGCTTGGAGCCAGATTGATGTTCAATTGAAGCGTCGAAATGATCTCTTGCCAAACTTGATTGAGACTGTAAAAGGTTATGCAAAGTATGAAGGTTCTACCCTTGAAAAGGTGGCAGAACTTCGTAACCAAGTGGCGGCAGCGACTTCACCAGCAGAAGCTATGAAAGCTAGTGATGCCCTCACTCGTCAGGTTTCAGGTATTTTTGCAGTTGCAGAAAGCTATCCAGATTTGAAAGCTAGTGCAAACTTTGTTAAATTGCAAGAGGAGTTGACCAATACAGAGAATAAAATTTCTTACTCTCGTCAACTCTACAACAGTGTTGTCAGCAACTACAATGTAAAATTAGAAACTTTCCCAAGCAATATTATCGCTGGAATGTTTGGATTTAAAGCAGCAGATTTCCTTCAAACCCCAGAAGAGGAAAAGGCAGTTCCTAAAGTTGATTTTAGCGGTTTAGGTGACTAAGATGTTGTTTGATCAAATTGCAAGCAATAAACGAAGAACCTGGATTTTGTTGCTGGTATTTTTCCTACTCTTAGCTCTTGTTGGCTATGCGGTTGGTTACCTCTTTATGCGGTCTGGGCTTGGTGGTTTGGTTATTGCACTGATAATTGGCTTTATCTATGCCTTGTCCATGATTTTTCAATCGACAGAGATTGTCATGTCCATGAATGGAGCGCGTGAGGTGGATGAACAAACTGCACCAGACCTCTACCATGTAGTCGAAGATATGGCTATGGTCGCTCAGATTCCTATGCCCCGTGTTTTTATTATTGATGATCTAGCTTTAAATGCCTTTGCGACAGGTTCTAACCCTCAAAATGCGGCTGTTGCTGCTACTTCAGGGCTCCTAGCTATCATGAATCGTGAAGAACTAGAAGCTGTTATGGGACATGAAGTCAGTCATATTCGTAACTACGATATTCGTATTTCAACCATTGCAGTTGCCCTTGCTAGTGCTATCACCATGCTTTCTAGTATGGCAGGTCGTATGATGTGGTGGGGTGGTGCAGGTCGTAGACGTAGTGACGATGATCGGGATGGAAATGGTCTTGAAATCATTATGCTAGTGGTTTCTCTACTAGCTATTGTTCTGGCACCTCTCGCTGCAACCTTGGTGCAACTAGCTATTTCTCGTCAGAGGGAATTCCTAGCTGATGCATCGAGTGTAGAGTTGACTCGCAATCCTCAAGGGATGATCAATGCATTGCACAAGTTGGATAATAGCGAGCCAATGCATCACCATGTCGATGATGCCAGCAGTGCACTTTATATCAATGATCCTAAGAAAGGGGGAGGGTTCCAAAAACTCTTTTATACCCACCCACCTATCTCAGAACGGATTGAACGTTTAAAACATATGTAAAAATGTGACTATACAATCTTAAAAAATGAGCATTCTCGTAGTTGGATATGCTCATTTTCTTATATAATTGAACTCAGAAATCAATTTGTTATGATACAACTTATATTCTTCGAAAATCTCTTCAAACCGTTTCAGCTTCGCCTTGCCGTAGATATGGTTACTGACTTCGTCAGTTCTATCTGTAACCTCAAAACAGTGTTTTGAGCTGACTTCGTTAGTCTTATCTACAACCTCAAAGCAGTGCTTTGAGCAACCTGCGGCTAACTTCCTAATTTGCTATTTGATTTTCAATGAGTATTAGAATTTCTTTAGGAAACTTAGTTCAGAACACATGATATATCGAAGAAAGATTTAGCATCTATGTCAAATGGAAAATAGCAATTGATCTTGTTTTTAGCAGATTAGAGAATATTTTTGGTGTGCTCAGAGTGTGTGTTAGAGACAAGTAGGCCAGCGTAGTAGAGATAGGACTCATTTTCATGAGCATGGATTTTACAATATTGTTCAAGAATTCAATCTACAAATCAGCTATTCAAAAACCGCACAGTAATTTCAGATTGATGTGAGCAAAGCTGAAATTACTGTGCGGTTTTATTTAGAATCTAGTTTTTGTACAGCCTCTTTTATAGTCTATTTCGGAAAACTTCGTACATGAGAATAGCTGCAGCAACACTGGCATTAAGGCTTTGAACATGTCCATTCATAGGAATGGTAATCATTTCATCCACCTGTTTTTTGATGTTGCTAGAGATGCCTTTTCCTTCATTTCCGATGATGAGGGCAATTTTCCCTTTTGTATTCCACTTGTGGCAAGGAGTCCCATTCATATCCGTTCCAAAGGTCCAGAATCCTTCATCCTTGAGTTTGTCCAGAGTTTGGCTTAGATTGGTCACTCGGGCGATGGGAACGTGCTCAATAGCACCTGTGGCTATTTTGGCAACGACAGGAGTAACTCCGACAGCACGGTGCTTGGGAATGATGACACCTGAAACATTGGTTGCATCGGCGGTTCTTAAGATGGATCCTAAGTTGTGAGGATCAGTTAAGCCATCCAGAATCAATAGAAGTGGATTTTCTTCTTGGCGTGTTTTGGCAAGGATCTGATCCAGCTCACTATAGGCAAATTCGGACACTCGTAGAACAAAACCTTGGTGGACAGCACCTTCAGTCATTTCAGAGAGGGATTTTTTTGAAGTCCAAGAAATGGACACCTTTTTTTCTGTAGCCAGTTCTTTGACTTTCTCAACATTCTTACCTCGGAGATCTTCTTGGAGGTAGAGTTTGTTTCCCGTGTTTGCAAGGAGGGCTTCGGTAACGGCGTGGACGCCATAGACAATATCATTTGTTTTCATGCCTCTATTATAACACAAAACCCCGTCTTGCAACGGGATTTTTTTATTCCAGAATCAGTAAACCATCTTTAACTTCAAATGGGCCTTTTTCATTGATACGATCGTAAAACATGATTCCGTTGATGTGGTCAATTTCATGCTGAACAACGATGGAGTTGTAGCCTTTAAGTTTGATGCGGTGTTTTTCCCCATCCTTGTCAAAGTAGTCAACAGTGACGCGAGCATGGCGCACCACATAGCCAGGCACGTTGCGGTCAACAGACAGACAACCTTCTCCTTCACCAAGAGCAGCGTCTTGAACAGAGTGAGAGACGATTTTTGGATTGTACATAATGGCTTGCAAATCGTAGGCTTCTTGTGGAGTTTCGCCTTCTTCAACAATATTAGGCACCAAAACCGCGATAATGCGTTTTGAGATATCTAACTGGGGGGCAGCAAGTCCAACACCACCGCGGAGTCCCATTTTTTCAGCCATGACAGGATCTTGGGAGTGTTTCAGGAATTGCATCATCTTTTCTCCAAGGATGATTTCCTGGTCAGATAGGGGGAAAGTGACTTCCTCAGCAACCGTGCGTAGAGTAGGGTTCCCCTCGCGGATAATATCGTTCATATCAATTAAGTGAGCAGCTTTTGTAATACGTTCTATTGCAGACATTTTCTCTCCTTTCATTACCTCTACATGATAACACAAAATGACAAGGATTGAAAGCATTAAGGCATCTAGCTTATATAGAAAATGCCTAGCAGGTTCGATTCAGTTGTGAAAGAATTACTTATCTGTGATATAATAAAAAGAAAAGGCTTGCATTAGAAAGTAGGGAGAATGAAGATGCAAAGAAGACAAGATAGACATAAATGTGGACCAGTTTTTCATTTTGTGAGAGGTTTTGTAAACTTTTTTAGGAGTTATCGCAAATGGAGTAATAAGGGCTTTGTGGCGATACTCTTGCTAGCGGTTGCTTTATCAATGGGCTTGGTCTTGTTGTTTGAAAGTTTCCAAGGCATGCCTCTGACCAGTCAAAAAAAGGATGCTATTTCTCAAGAAGCAAATAAGACGAATCAAAATTCTAAAGATCAGGAAGTGGAAAAAACTGCTAGAATTATGGCCCATGGTGATTTGCTTTATCATGATATTCTTTACTTTTCAGCAAAAAAGGATGATGGAACGTATGATTTTCATGAGAATTTTGAGTATGTGACACCTTGGCTTAAGCAGGCAGACTTGGCTATTGGTGACTTTGAAGGAACCATTAATCAGGATCATTATTTAGCAGGTTATCCTCTCTTTAATGCTCCTGCTGAAGTTATGGATGCCATTAAGGATGCAGGTTATCATGTTCTAGATTTGGCTCATAATCATATTTTGGATTCGCAAATTGAAGGAGTTATTTCAACGGCAAATTCTATCGAAAAAGCAGGAATAACACCAATTGGAGTTTATACGCACGAGCCACGTGATCAGGCTCCGCTGGTTATTAAGGAAGTGAATGGTATTAAGGTTGCACTTTTGGCTTATTCTTATGGATTTAATGGAATTGAGCAAAATATTTCTCAGGAGGATTATAATCACTATCTTTCAGATTTAGATGAGAATAAAATGAAGGCTGAAATTGAACGGGCAGAGAAGGAAGCAGACATCACCATTATCATGCCACAAATGGGTGTTGAATATCGCATAGAACCGACTGAAGAGCAAAAAGTTCTATATCACAAGATGATCGATTGGGGAGCTGATATTATCTTTGGAGGGCACCCTCACGTAGTTGAACCATCTGAAACGGTTGAAAAAGATGGGGACAAGAAACTCATTATCTATTCAATGGGGAACTTCATTTCAAATCAACGGATTGAGACAATGGAAGGAGTAGAAAATGCTAAGTGGACTGAACGTGGCGTGCTCATGGATGTGACCATTAAGAAGAAGGATGGAAAAACAACTATCGGAACAGCTAAAGCTCATCCTACTTGGGTCCATCGAACACCAAAGGGAACTTTTTCACCAGAAGGATATCCCCTATATCATTATCAAACTTATATCTTAGAAGATTTTATCGAGGGTGGTAGTCATCGTGACCAGTTAGATGGAGCGACTAAGGAACGAATTGATACAGCCTATAAAGAAATGAATGAACATGTGGGATTGAAGTGGGACTAGCTTGAATCCAGAGGAAAGTAAATGACGATTAAGGTAATTGCGACAGATATGGATGGGACCTTGCTGGATGCTAGAGGCCAGCTTGATCTCCCACGATTGGAAAAGATTTTAGATCAGTTGGATCAAAGGGGGATTCGTTTTGTCATCGCGACGGGCAATGAAATTCACCGCATGAGGCAACTACTGGAGCACTTGGTGGATCGAGTGGTTTTGGTTGTTGCCAATGGTGCTCGTATTTTTGAAAACAATGAACTGATTCAGGCTCAGACTTGGGATGATGCCATTGTCGATAAGGCTTTGGCTCATTTCGAGGGTCGAGCGTGTCAGGACCAGTTTGTTGTAACGGGGATGAAGGGTGGTTTCGTCAAAGAAGGTACGATTTTTACAGACCTTGAAAGTTTTATGACTCCGGAAATGATTGAACAATTCTACCAACGGATGCATTTTGTGGATGAATTAACCTCTGACCTCTTTGGTGGTGTGCTCAAGATGAGTATGGTTGTTGGTGAGGAACGTTTGAGTTCGGTTTTGGAAGAAATCAATAATCTTTTTGATGGCCGTGTTCGAGCTGTATCGAGTGGCTATAGTTGCATTGATATCCTCCAAGCTGGGATTCATAAAGCATGGGGCTTAGAAGAATTACTCAAGCGTTGGGACTTGAGCCCCCAACAAATCATGGCTTTTGGTGACAGTGAAAACGATGTTGAAATGCTGGAAATGGCCGGGATGGCCTATGCGATGGAAAATGCTGATGAGAAAGCCAAAGCTGTGGCGAATGCTCTAGCGCCAGCCAACAGCCAAGGCGGAGTTTATCAAGTCTTGGAAAACTGGTTAGAAAAAGGAGAATGAAGTGGCAGTACAGTTATTAGAAAATTGGCTCCTAAAGGAACAAGGTAAAATTCAAACCAAGTATCGTCACCTAAATCAAGTTTCTGTTGTTGAACCAGACATTCTTTTTATTGGGGATTCCATTGTCGAGTATTATCCTATACAGGAGCTATTTGGAACTTCGAAGACGATTGTCAATCGAGGCATTCGAGGTTATCAGACAGGACTGTTATTAGAGAATCTGGATGCGCATCTATACGGTGGGGCGGTAGATAAAATTGTCCTTTTGATTGGGACAAATGATATCGGAAAAGATGTGCCTGTAAATGAGGCTCTCAATAATCTCGAAGCTATCATACAGTCTATTGCTCGCGATTATCCATTGACTGAGATGAAATTGCTTTCTATTTTGCCAGTCAATGAGGGAGAGGAGTACAAGCAGACAGTTTATATCCGCACAAATGAAAAAATTCAGAACTGGAATCAAGCCTATCAAGAGCTTGCTTCTGCCTATATGCAGGTAGAATTTGTGCCAGTTTTTGATAGTTTGACAGACCAGGCAGGCCAACTCAAAAAAGAATATACAACTGATGGGTTGCACCTTAGTATTACTGGTTACCAGGTTTTGACCAAATCCTTGAAAGCCTATCTTTTGTAGTTAGTTGATTTCTTTTTTGCATTTTTGACTTAGATAAGGTATAATGGTTTTATTGTCTTTTGGGGTCGTTACGGATTCGACAGGCATTATGAGGCATATTTTGCGACTCGTGTGGCGACGTAAACGCTCAGTTAAATATAACTGCAAAAAATAATACTTCTTACGCTCTAGCTGCCTAAAAACCAGCAGGCGTGACCCGATTTGGATTGCTCGTGTTCAATGACAGGTCTTATTATTAGCGAGATACGATCAAGCCTTGTCTAGTGGCTTGATAAGAGATTGGTAGACTCGCAGTTTCTAGGCTTGAGTTATGTGTCGAGGGACTGTTAAACTAATACATAACCTATGGTTGTAGACAAATATGTTGGCAGGTGTTTGGACGTGGGTTCGACTCCCACCGGCTCCATTATTCCTTTGCATTCTTTTGCATTCCTTGGTAAAACGTTGTTAAATCAACGTTTTTTATTTTTTTCTTTGGTATTCCTTGGTATTCTTTTGCGGAAAAGGGAGTCACAAAAGGAGTCACAAAAAGGAGGCGAACCTCCTTAAAAATTAATATAATACTTAATTGCTTTTTGAAAACACTTGAGTATTAGTAGTTTGTATAGTCGCCCTCAATCAGTTTTGCGATAAGCTTTAATACTATGACTATACCATTCTTGCATTTCTTTTGATGGTGGTGTCATATAATCCCCGTACATCTGGGTTAAAAATTGGTCATATTTTTTAGGGACGGGCAACATACGGCCTTCAAACTCAGTTAAAATCAGTTCTTTAAAGGTATCAACTGGGAATATTTCTTTCATTCCTTCCTTACCAATTCCAATTCCCCCTTCATATTGAGGAGTGTTGGTTGCAGCATTTTTGACTAGTTGATCAATTTTCTTGTAAAAGTAGCGAGGATTGACAAATCGGAGAGCGTACCAGCTACATAATCTAAGAAAATCTTTTAATTTGCTGTCGCCGTGAACTGCGCGTGATTTTTTGATATAAGCTAGTTGACGAAGGGCTACATACTTATAACTCTTGTCGACAATGCTCAAGTCTGTAAAGCGATCAATTGGGAAGACATCGATAAAGAGACTGGTGTCATGACGCTTGTACTTAACATGGTCTTCGATAACAGTAGAAGTATCCAAAATCGATGCGAAATTATGGAAGTACCAAGAAGAAGTGTCGTAGGAGAGAACCTTATAACGTGGATGGTCTTCTTCCTCAATGATCTTCAATAAGCGCTCATAATCTTCACGATAAAGGGAAATATCAATATCATCATCCCAGGGAATCATGCCTTTGTGGCGGATAGCTCCAAGCATGGTTCCATAACTGAGAAAATAAGGAATATTATGTTTCTTACAAGTCTCATCAATATAATCTAGCAGGGCTAGTTGAATTTCTTTAATTTCTTCTTTTTCTAAATATTGCATCCTAATCCTCCAATTTGTAGGCATGAAATTCATGACTGTAGAAGCGTTTTTCTTCAGGTGGCAAGGTCATATAATCCCCATAAAATTGTGTCAAAATAGTATCATATTTTTCAGGTGCGGGAAGGCTTAAATTCTCAAAGGGTAAATCGATTGTTTTATCGAAGGTAGCACTTGGGAAGACTTCCTTTTCCTTAAATTTAGAAGGGATGAAAGCCATATACTGCCCATTTTCACGACTATATTTTTGAATTTCTTTCTCGATTTTATTTGCGAAATAACGAGGAGAAACAGGTCGAAGGAGCAACCAAAAGGCTGTTCGTATCCAATCTTTTAAAAGGCTGTCTTTATAGACAATATTTTTATGTTTACTGAAAGACAGAAGTTTGAAGCTTTCCAGTTTATAACAAGTATCAATGACCTTAGGATCATCAAAGCGATCCATAGGGAAAATATCGATAAAAACACCAGAATCATAGGTTTTTGTATTTCGAGTATCAATAATTTTAGTTGTACTGTCGGTTATTTTGATAAAGTTGTTAAAGTAGTTTTTATCAGTTTCTAAGGAAAGGAGCTTATACTTGCTTTTTTCCTTTTGAAAAATGTTTATAAATCGTTGGTAGTCTTCTCGAGGCATGGATAAATCAATATCGTCGTCCCAAGGGATAAAGCCTTGATGTCGAACTGCCCCAATCAGAGTCCCGTAGTTAATAATATAGTTGATATTGTGCTTTTTACAGAGAGTATCAATATAATCCAAAATTTCTAATTCAATTTGTTTGGCATCTTCAATGGTTAGTTGTTTCATTCTACACTCCTATGATCTTTTGAATTTATTTTTTAAGGCTAGGACATGGTTTAAAAATTCATAGAAAATACTATCTTTGGTGAAGACAAGTAGACCAATATAAGAGATGGCTGATAGCAAGACAATCAAACCAGTATTCATCAAAAATGGCAAATTAATGACCATATCCACAGGATACAAGAAATTGATCAGGAAATAAATTCCTACGAAAGAAAGTGAAAAGAGGGAGTATCGAACAGTATAGCTGAAGATATGTCCCAAGTGGATGAGCTGTTTTCTATGAATGAAAATGATATAGCAAACAAGTAGAGAGGCCTCTGATAGCATAGTTGTCAGTAAGTAGTATTCAGGAGCTACGATATGGTTGAAAAAGAGGAGACTATTTAAGCCTAAATTGAGTAATCCTGCAAAGACTGTATAGACTGTGATACGTTTTTCATAGCCATTTGTAAAGAGAATTTGTGAACCAAGAATGGTATCTAGTGCCAGGATAATTGTACGAAAAGCGAAGAGAGAGGTTAAGATACCACCTCCGATATATTTTTCACTACCGTAAAGTAGGATGGCATTTGGTCCTAAAACCATGAGTCCAAAACTCAGTGGAATGATAAAGAAGTTAAAGATTCGACTTCCTCTGTTAACAAGGGCGGCATAAGCTTCCTTATCGCCTTTTCCTAGATAGTAACTGAGACGAGGCACACTCACTCCAATGGCACCTGTTACAACCCCAGCTATAACGGTCACAATTCGTTGAGCCATGGTATAGTAACTAACGTTGACATCAATCCCCGTTTTAACGAGGAAGAGACGATCCAAAAAAGTGAAGAGCATATTGGCATTGGCAAAGACCAACATGGCTGTCAGAGGGAGAAAGAGCGGTTTAAAATCACTTATGTGAATCTTAACCAGCTTAATGTCTCTTTTAATCCAAAAATAACTAATCAGATAGTTAATCAGTGTCGATAAACTCATCACAAGTGTATATACAACAATATCATGCTCATTTTTGACAAACAGGAAAATAGAGACCAGCATCAGGATGCGGATGAAGGCAGTCTTGTAAAAAAGAAAACTGTAATTTTCCAGAGCCTCATTGACCCATTCGATTGAAAAAATCTGGGCAATGAGTTGAATCCCCATAACAAGGTAGACTTTTTTGATGATTGGATTATCAGTAAAGAAGAGAGGATAGGCAAGGATATAGACAGCAGTGGTCAAAATCGTACAAGCGATGCACAAATAAAAAAGACTAGAGAAGGTTCTATTAAGATCTTTTTTGTTATCCTTGACATTACTGATGGCCCGTAAACCGTAGTTATAGACTCCATATGTTGCAAAGGGCAAGAAAAAGGACAAAATAGTGTCAACAGAGTTGAAGTAACCATAGTCAGTTCGGTCTAAGACACGCGCGACATAGGTTCCAGTTAGGATGGGAAAAATAATATTTAAGACACGAATTCCCATATAAGATAGAGCATTTAATTTTATACTTTTCATTCAATTTACCTCGTTTTTCATTATATCATAAAGTTAGCTAATAAGAAATGAAGGGTAGTAAGTCAAGCGATTCCTTTGAAGTTTCAAAGCATAATTTTAAGTTTTCTTTAAGGAAAGTATATTATTCTGAAGAACTCTAAAATTTCACAGCTATTTATTAGTAATTTCTACAGAATTCCTAGTTATTACTAGAAATGGACTAGTTTCTTTGAATAATAGAACTGCTTAATCCTCCTATTCTAGAACGGGAGGACCGGTATTTCTTTCATGATAGAACTAGATTGTGGTATAATAGAGAGAATAAGTTTTTTTAGTAAGACAAAGGAGAAAATAGATGATTTATGCAGGAATTCTTGCTGGTGGAACTGGCACACGCATGGGAATTAGTAATTTGCCAAAACAATTTTTAGAGCTAGGCGATCGACCTATTTTGATTCATACAATTGAAAAATTTGTCTTGGAACCAAGTATTGAAAAAATTGTGGTTGGGGTTCATGGAGACTGGGTTTCCCATGCAGAGGATCTTGTAGATAAATATCTACCTCTTCATAAGGATCGTATCATCATTACAAAAGGTGGTGCTGACCGTAATACGAGTATTGAGAAAATCATTGAAGCCATTGATGCTTATCGTCCGCTTACTCCAGAGGATATCGTTGTTACCCACGATTCTGTTCGTCCATTTATTACACTTCGCATGATTCAAGACAATATCAAACTTGCCCAAAATCATGACGCAGTGGATACAGTGGTAGAAGCGGTTGATACTATCGTTGAAAGTACCAATGGTCAATTTATTACAGATATTCCAAATCGTGCTCACCTCTATCAAGGACAAACACCTCAAACATTCCGTTGCAAGGACTTCATGGATCTTTATGGCTCTCTCTCTGTTGAAGAGAAGGAAATCTTAACAGATGCATGTAAAATCTTTGTCATTAAAGGAAAAGATGTGTCCTTGGCTAAGGGAGAATACTCAAACCTAAAAATCACAACAGTGACAGATTTGAAGATTGCAAAAAGTATGATTGAGAAAGACTAGTGATATGATTAATCAAATTTATCAACTGACTAAGCCCAAGTTTATCAACGTCAAATACCAGGAAGAGGCTATTGACCAAGAAAATCATATCCTCATCCGTCCTAATTATATGGCGGTCTGTCATGCGGATCAGCGTTACTACCAAGGAAAACGTGATCCGAAGATTTTGAATAAAAAGCTTCCAATGGCAATGATTCACGAGTCATGTGGAACCGTTATTTCTGACCCTACAGGAACCTACGAGGTTGGTCAAAAAGTTGTCATGATTCCTAATCAGCCTCCTATGCATAGTGATGAAGAATTCTATGAAAACTACATGACAGGAACCCATTTCTTGTCTAGTGGCTTTGATGGCTTTATGAGAGAGTTTGTTTCTCTCCCTAAAGATCGTGTGGTGGCTTATGATGCTATCGAAGATACGGTTGCAGCCATTACAGAGTTTGTCAGTGTCGGCATGCACGCTATGAATCGTCTATTGACCCTTGCTCATAGCAAGCGGGACCGAATCGCCGTTATCGGAGATGGAAGTTTAGCATTTGTGGTTGCCAATATTATCAACTATACTTTGCCAGAAGCAGAGATTGTGGTTATTGGTCGTCATTGGGAAAAATTGGAACTTTTCTCTTTTGCCAAAGAATGCTATATTACTGATAATATTCCTGAAGATTTGGCCTTTGACCATGCTTTTGAGTGTTGTGGTGGTGATGGTACTGGACCAGCTATTAATGATTTGATTCGCTATATTCGTCCTCAGGGAACGATTCTCATGATGGGAGTTAGCGAATATAAAGTAAATCTCAATACTCGCGATGCCTTAGAAAAGGGCTTGCTCTTGGTTGGTTCCTCTCGTTCTGGTCGCATCGATTTTGAAAATGCAATCCAAATGATGGAAGTCAAGAAATTTGCCAATCGTCTCAAAAATATCCTTTATCTAGAAGAACCTGTAAGAGAAATTAAAGATATTCACCGTGTCTTTGCGACCGATTTAAATACAGCATTTAAAACGGTGTTTAAGTGGGAAGTATAGGTGCTGGAGGTTAATTGTGGAGAAAATCATTAAAGAAAAAATTTCTTCCCTACTTAGTGAAGAAGAGGAAGTCCTCAGTGTTGAACAACTGGGGGGAATGACCAATCAAAACTATTTGGCCAAAACAACAAATAAGCAATATATTGTTAAATTCTTTGGTAAAGGGACAGAAAAGCTGATCAATCGTCAAGATGAAAAGTACAATCTTGAACTACTAAAGGATTTAGACTTAGATGTAAAAAATTATCTTTTTGATATTGAAGCTGGTATCAAAGTAAATGAGTATATCGAATCTGCGATTACGCTTGATGCGACTTCAATTAAGACCAAATTTGATAAAATTGCTCCAATTTTACAAACCATTCATGCTTCTGGCAAGGAATTAAGGGGAGAATTTGCTCCTTTTGAAGAAATCAAAAAATACGAATCCTTGATTGAGGAAAAAATCCCTTATGCTAACTATGAAGCAGTTAGAGAAGAGGTCTTCTCCTTAGAGAAAAGACTGGCTGACTTAGGTGTTGACAGAAAATCTTGTCATATCGATTTGGTGCCTGAAAACTTTATCGAATCACCTCAAGGACGACTTTATCTGATTGACTGGGAATATTCATCAATGAATGATCCAATGTGGGATTTGGCTGCCCTCTTTTTAGAGTCTGAATTCACTCCTCAAGAGGAAGAATCCTTCTTATCTCACTATGACAGTGAACAAACACCTGTCTCTCGTGAAAAGATTGCAATCTATAAAATTTTGCAAGATACTATTTGGAGTCTATGGACTGTCTATAAGGAAGAACAAGGTGCAGATTTTGGTGACTATGGTGTGAGTCGTTACCAAAGAGCTGTTAAAGGTCTGGCCTATTATGGAGGTTCAGATGAAAAATAAAAACGGAGTTCCTTTTGGCCTTCTCTCAGGTATTTTCTGGGGTTTAGGTCTAACGATTAGTGCTTATATCTTTTCGATTTTTACAGATTTGTCGCCCTTTGTGGTGGCCGCTGCTCACGATTTCTTGAGTATCTTTATCTTATTAGCTTTTCTCTTGGTAAAAGAAGGAAAAGTTCGTCTCTCAATTTTCTTAAATATTCGCAATGTGAGTGTTATCATCGGAGCCTTGCTAGCAGGCCCTATCGGTATGCAGGCCAATCTTTATGCGGTTAAGTATATCGGAAGTTCATTAGCTTCATCAGTATCGGCTATTTATCCTGCGATTTCAGTTTTATTGGCTTTCTTCTTTTTGAAGCACAAGATTTCGAAAAATACTGTGTTTGGGATTGTCTTGATTATTGGAGGGATTATTGCTCAAACTTATAAGGTTGAACAGGTTAATTCTTTCTACATTGGGATTCTTTGTGCTTTAGTTTGTGCTATTGCATGGGGAAGTGAGAGTGTTCTTAGCTCCTTTGCCATGGAAAGTGAATTGAGTGAAATCGAAGCCCTCTTAATCCGTCAAGTGACTTCATTCTTGTCCTATCTTGTGATTGTGCTCTTCTCTCATCAGTCATTTGCTGAAGTAGCTAATGGACAATTGCTAGGTCTTATGATTGTCTTTGCAGCCTTTGATATGATTTCCTACTTGGCTTATTATATCGCTATCAATCGCTTGCAACCAGCCAAGGCTACAGGCTTGAATGTGAGCTATGTAGTATGGACTGTCTTGTTTGCAGTTGTTTTCTTGGGTGCACCGCTAGATATGCTGACAATTATTACGTCACTTGTCGTCATTGCTGGAGTTTATATTATTATTAAAGAATAAAGGAGATTCGTGTGAAAGCCATTATCTTAGCAGCGGGATTGGGAACTCGCTTGCGTCCTATGACTGAAAATACCCCTAAAGCCTTGGTTCAGGTTAATCAAAAACCCTTGATTGAATACCAAATTGAGTTTCTAAAAGAAAAAGGTATCCATGACATCATCATCATTGTTGGTTACCTTAAAGAACAATTCGATTATTTAAAAGAGAAATACGGTGTTCGCCTCGTTTTCAATGATAAATACGCTGACTACAATAACTTTTACTCTCTCTATCTTGTAAAAGAAGAATTAGCTAACAGTTATGTTATCGATGCTGACAATTATCTCTTTAAAAATATGTTCCGCAATGATTTGACACGTTCTACTTATTTTAGTGTTTATCGTGAAGATTGTACCAACGAATGGTTCTTGGTCTATGGAGATGACTACAAGGTTCAAGACATTATTGTTGATAGCAAGGCAGGTCGTATCCTTAGTGGTGTATCCTTCTGGGATGCTCCAACTGCAGAAAAGATTGTCAGCTTTATCGACAAGGCTTATGCAAGTGGTGAATTTGTTGATCTCTACTGGGACAATATGGTTAAGGATAATATCAAAGAACTGGATGTTTATGTTGAAGAATTAGAAGGCAATAGCATCTATGAGATCGATAGTGTCCAAGATTATCATAAATTAGAAGAAATTCTTAAAAACGAAAATTAAAGATTCCAACATCTGGCTAAAATAGTCGGATGTTTTTTGATTTTTTTACGAATAAATAGATGAGTAGAAAAAGAAATGGAGTTATTTATGAAAATCACAAACTATGAAATCTATAAGTTAAAAAAATCAGGTTTGAGCAATCAACAGATTTTGAAAGTGCTAGAATACGGTGAAAATGTTGATCAAGAACTGTTGTTGGGTGATATTGCAGATATATCAGGTTGCCGAAATCCAGCTGTTTTTATGGAACGTTATTTTCAGATAGACGATACGCATTTGGAGAAGGAGTTTCAAAAATTTCCATCTTTCTCTATTTTAGATGACTGTTACCCTTGGGATTTGAGTGAAATATATGATGCACCTGTGCTTTTATTTTACAAGGGAAATCTTGACATCTTGAAATTTCCTAAGGTAGCAGTCGTAGGAAGTCGTGCTTGTAGCAAACAGGGAGCTAAGTCAGTTGAAAAAGTCATTCAGGGCTTGGAAAATGAACTGGTTATTGTCAGTGGCTTAGCCAAGGGTATCGATACAGCAGCTCATATGGCAGCTCTTCAGAATGGCGGCAAAACCATTGCAGTGATTGGAACAGGACTGGATGTGTTTTATCCTAAAGCAAATAAACGTTTGCAAGACTATATTGGAAATGACCATCTGGTTCTCAGTGAATATGGACCTGGCGAACAACCTCTGAAATTTCATTTTCCTGCCCGTAATCGCATCATTGCTGGACTTTGTCGTGGTGTGATTGTAGCAGAGGCTAAGATGCGTTCAGGTAGTCTCATTACCTGTGAGCGAGCAATGGAAGAAGGGCGCGATGTCTTTGCTATACCTGGTGGCATTTTAGATGGACTATCAGACGGTTGTCATCATTTGATTCAGGAAGGTGCAAAATTGGTCACCAGTGGAAAGGATGTTCTTGCGGAATTTGAATTTTAAGACGAAATTTCTCTTTTTAAACCAACTTTTCTTCTATATATAGGAGCTAAGCCTTGACAGTTATGGCAAAATGGTTTACACTTTATAAAGTTTATTACTTTGAAAAGGTGTGATACTGTGGCTACGGCAACAAAAAAGAAAAAATCAACAGTTAAAAAAAATCTAGTAATCGTGGAGTCGCCTGCTAAGGCCAAGACGATTGAAAAATACCTGGGAAGAAATTATAAGGTTTTAGCAAGTGTCGGTCATATTCGTGATTTGAAAAAATCCAGTATGTCGGTCGACTTTGAGAATAACTACGAGCCCCAATATATCAATATTCGGGGAAAAGGTCCTCTCATCAATGACTTGAAAAAAGAAGCTAAAAAAGCCAATAAAGTCTTCCTAGCGAGTGACCCGGACCGTGAAGGAGAAGCTATTTCTTGGCATTTGGCTCACATTCTCAACTTGGATGAAAATGATGCCAACCGTGTAGTCTTCAATGAAATCACTAAGGATGCGGTCAAAAATGCTTTTAAAGAACCTCGTAAAATCGATATGGATTTGGTGGATGCCCAACAAGCCCGTCGTGTTTTGGACCGCTTGGTAGGTTATTCTATTTCACCAATTCTTTGGAAGAAGGTCAAGAAGGGCTTATCAGCAGGGCGCGTGCAATCTGTTGCCCTTAAGCTAATCATTGACCGTGAAAATGAAATCAATGCCTTCCAACCTGAAGAATATTGGACGATTGACGGAGTCTTCAAAAAGGGGACTAAGCAATTCCAAGCATCCTTCTATGGAATGAATGGCAAAAAGATGAAATTGGCTAGCAATGAAGAGGTCAAAGAAGTCTTGTCTCATCTGTCTAGCAAAGACTTTACTGTGGATCAGGTAGATAAAAAAGAGCGCAAGCGTAACGCTCCACTACCTTATACTACCTCAACTATGCAGATGGATGCAGCCAACAAGATCAATTTCCGTACTCGAAAGACCATGATGGTTGCCCAACAGCTCTATGAAGGGATTAATATTGGTTCTGGTGTCCAAGGTTTGATTACCTATATGCGTACCGACTCGACTCGTATTAGTCCAGTGGCGCAAAACGAAGCGGCAAGCTTTATCAACGAACGTTTTGGCAGTAAGTATTCTAAGCATGGAAGCAAGGTAAAAAATGCATCAGGTGCTCAGGATGCCCATGAGGCTATTCGTCCGTCTAGTGTCTTTAATACACCTGAAAGTATTGCTAAGTATCTGGACAAGGATCAGCTCAAGCTTTATACTCTTATCTGGAATCGTTTTGTGGCTAGTCAGATGACAGCTGCTGTCTTTGATACCATGGCTGTTAAATTGTCGCAAAATGGGGTTCAATTCGCTGCCAATGGTAGTCAGGTTAAGTTTGATGGTTATCTTGCTATCTATAATGATTCTGACAAGAATAAGATGTTACCAGATATGGCTGTTGGAGATCTGGTTAAGCAGGTAAATAGTAAGCCAGAGCAACATTTCACCCAACCGCCAGCCCGTTATTCTGAAGCGACACTAATCAAGACCTTGGAGGAAAATGGGGTTGGACGTCCGTCAACCTACGCTCCAACCATTGAAACCATTCAGAAACGTTATTATGTTCGCCTTGCAGCTAAACGTTTTGAACCGACAGAGTTGGGAGAAATTGTCAACAAGCTCATCGTTGAATATTTCCCAGATATCGTAAATGTAACCTTTACAGCTGAAATGGAAGGCAAACTGGATGACGTCGAAGTCGGAAAAGAGCAGTGGCAACGTGTCATTGATGCTTTTTACAAACCATTTTCTAAAGAAGTTGCCAAGGCTGAAGAAGAAATGGAAAAAATCCAAATCAAGGATGAACCAGCTGGATTTGACTGTGAAGTGTGTGGTAGTCCAATGGTTATTAAGCTTGGACGTTTTGGTAAGTTCTACGCTTGTAGCAATTTCCCAGATTGTCGTCATACCCAAGCAATCGTGAAAGAGATTGGTGTTGAGTGTCCAAGTTGTCATCAGGGGCAAATCATTGAGCGTAAAACAAAACGTAACCGCCTCTTCTATGGTTGCAATCGCTATCCGGAATGTGAATTTACCTCTTGGGACAAGCCGGTTGGTCGTGACTGTCCAAAATGTGGCAACTTCCTCATGGAGAAAAAAGTCCGTGGTGGTGGCAAGCAGGTTGTTTGTAGCAAAGGCGACTACGAAGAAGAAAAGATTAAATAAGAGGAGAGTCCTGAAAGTGAATTCCCAAACTAAGTTCCACCGCTAGTAGAAGTGGAACTTAGTCTGATAAAAATTGGGCTCTTTGTCAACTGTGGTGGGTTGAAAAAAGCTAACCCTAACCTCGAGAAAGGACAAATTTCGTCCTTTCTTTTTTGATGTTCAGAGCGATAAAAATCCGTTTCTTATACTCATCTGCTTTCAAAAAGCATTCTAGTCCATCGCCGATTAACGATGGACTTTATCACTGTCTTCTCCAGTCCTTGTATGACATCTTGAAGTTGCTTCATGACATCTTCCAAAGTTCGAAAGGCTTTATTCTTAAATCCACGTTTACGAATCTCTTTCCAC
>NZ_JUUO01000064.1 GCF_001074975.1 Streptococcus pseudopneumoniae
ACCAAGCAGTACTGAGAAACCAAGTTCAACCATTAAACCAAACTTTAATCTCAATACGCCAGCGCCGAATCGAGGAACTGGAGGAGCCTATACAACGGATGATGGGTATGTCTTTAGTTCGACAGATGTGATTGAAGATACAGGAGACGCTTTTGTTGTACCGCACGGCAATCATTTCCACTATATACCTAAGAGTGATTTGTCTGCAGGAGAATTGGCTGCCGCTCAAGCTTATTGGAATGGTAAACAGGGATCTCATTCTGCTACAAGTTCAAGTAAACTAAGTAGTAACAATACAAAACCAGCCCAACCAAGTTTGACAGAGACTCCTAATCTGACTGTCACGCCAACTTATCATCAAGACCAAGGAGATGACATTCCAACACTTTTACGTGAATTGTATGCTAAACCTTTATCAGAACGACATGTGGAATCTGATGGTCTAGTCTTTGATCCGGCACAAATCATCAAACGTACAGCTAACGGTGTTGCGGTGCCTCACGGGGATCATTATCACTTTATTCCTTATTCGCAAATGTCACCTTTGGAAGAAAAATTGGCTCGTATGATAGGTGTCAAGGGACAAAATGGCAGTGTCTTGCCAAGTGTCACTCCTTTGAAACCAGCTCCTACTACCAAACCTCTTGCACCAGTGGAAAATAAACCGGCTGACCTTGATGTCAACCAGGTTGTTAGAAAAGTTGGCGACGGATATATTATAGAGGATAAGGGAGTTAGTCGTTATGTTCTAGCTAAAGATTTGACCAAGGATAAGATTGATGCTATTGAAAATCTCTTGTCTAAGAAAACTCAAGAGACACACGTTCTAGTTGCGAAGAAAGAAAATGTTGCTCCTCGTGACCAAGAATTTTATGATAAAGCTTATCATTTGTTGACAGAGGCTCATAAAGCCTTGTCTGAAAATAAGGGTCGTACTTCTGATTTCCAAGCCTTAGACAAATTAGCAGAACGCTTGAATGATGAATCGACTAATAAAGGAAAATTGGTGGATGATTTATTGGCATTCTTGGCTCCAATTACCCATCCAGAACGACTTGGCAAACCAAATTCTCAGATTGAGTATACAGAAGACGAAATTAAATTAGCGAAATTAGCAGGTAAGTATACAACAGAAGATGGTTATATCTTTGACACTCGTGATATTACTAGTGATGAGGGAGATGCTTATGTAACTCCACATATGACCCATAGTCATTGGATTAAGAAAGAGAGCTTGTCTGAAGCTGAAAGAGAAGCAGCCAAGGCTTATGCTAAAGAGAAAGGTTTGACGCCTCCTTCAACAGATCATCAAAGTTCAGGAAATACTGAAGTTAAGGGAGCAGAAGCGATTTACAATCGAGTAAAAGCAGCTAAGAAGGTGCCGCTTGATCGTATACCTTACAATCTCCAACATACTGTGGAAGTCAAAAACGGAAGCTTGATTATACCTCATTACGACCATTACCATAACATTAAATTTGGGTGGTTTGACGAAGGACTTTATGAGGCACCTAAAGGCTATAGTTTAGAGGATCTCTTTGCGACGGTGAAATACTACGTTGAACATCCTAACGAACGTCCTCACTCAGATAATGGTTGGGGTAATGCTAGCGACCATGTTCGTAAAAATAAGGCAGACCAAGACGGTAAATCTGATGAAGATAAGGAAGATCATCATGAAGCAGACGAGTCAACCCGTCCTGAATCCAATGAAAAAGAAAATCACGCAGGTTCAAACCCTTCAGTGGATAATCTTTATAAACCGAGCACTGATGAAGACGAGACAGTAGAGGAAACACCTGCTGAGCCAGAAGTCCCTCAAGTAGAGACAGAAAAAGTAGAAGCTAAGCTCAAAGAAGTAGAAGCTTTACTTAATAGTGTAACGGATACTAGTTTGAAAGACAGTGTGACAGAGAACCTAGCTGGTTTACGAAATAATCTGAGTCTCCAAACCATGGATAATAATGGTATCATGGCAGAAGCGGAAAAATTACTTGCGTTGTTAAAAGGAAGTAATTCTTCACCTGTAAATAAGGAAAAAACAAACTAATGAAAAATGGGAGTCTCGATAAAGAGGCTTTCATTTTTATTATGTGGATATGTAAAAGTCTTGACAAGCGATATTAAAAAGAGTAAACTATTAACTAGTTAATTAACTGGTTTATCATTTTATGGTGAATCAAATAGATTTAAGAAAAGAGGCAAGAATGAAAATCAATAAAAAATATGTAGCGGGTTCAGTGGCAGTCCTTGCTCTGAGTGTTTGTTCCTATGAACTTGGTCGTTATCAAGCTGGTCAGGTTAAGAAAGATTCTAATCGAGTTGCTTATATAGACGGTGATCAGGCTGGTCAAAAGGCAGAAAACTTGACACCAGATGAAGTTAGTAAGAGAGAGGGAATCAACGCCGAACAAATTGTTATCAAGATTACGGACCAAGGTTATGTGACCTCTCATGGAGACCATTATCATTACTATAATGGTAAGGTTCCTTATGATGCTATCATCAGTGAAGAATTACTGATGAAAGATCCGAATTATCAGTTGAAAGATTCAGACATTGTCAATGAGATCAAGGGTGGCTATGTCATTAAGGTAGACGGGAAATACTATGTTTACCTCAAGGATGTGGCCCACGCGGACAATATTCGGACAAAAGAAGAGATTAAACGTCAGAAGCAGGAACACGGTAGTAATCACGGTGGTGGCTCTAACGATCAGGCGGTAGTCGCTGCCAGAGCGCAGGGACGTTATACAACGGATGATGGTTATATCTTCAATGCATCTGATATTATTGAGGATACAGGTGATGCCTATATCGTTCCTCATGGAAATCACTTCCACTATATTCCTAAGAGTGATTTGTCTGCCAGTGAATTAGCTGCCGCCCAAGCCTTCCTATCTGGAAAAGGTGGTCAATTAAGTACGGTTGAATATCGTTCAAGCAGGGGAGAAACAAGACCTAATGTGAGAACGAGTCAATCTGAAACTCCTCAAAATCCTGCAACAGCTCCTGAGAGTCAAAATGAGGATTTAGCTAGTCTTCTTCAAGAATTGTACGCTTTACCACTTAGCCAACGTCATGTGGAGTCTGAT
>NZ_JUUO01000065.1 GCF_001074975.1 Streptococcus pseudopneumoniae
TGCCGTACTCAAGTACAGCCTGCGGCTAGTTTCCTAGTTTGCTCTTTGATTTTCATTGAGTATTATCTTTTCTGAGAAGGAGTTTCATTATGAAAGTTGTTCGAAAATTACTAGCCCCTCTCTTGGTAGTGGGAATCCTCTTGACTTCTCTGATTAGTTTGCATCAGTTGAAGGCAGATAAGAAAAAAGATGTTTTTCGTATCGGTATTTCGCAGTTTATTACCCACCAGTCCTTAGACGCTACTAGAGAAGGATTTGTGGATGAGCTGGCCAAGCAAGGATATATTGAAGGGAAAAATATTGAGATTGATTTGCAAAATGCACAGGGAGAACAAAGAAATCTAAAAACCATTTCCCAGCAACTTGCAGAATCTAGCGATGTCGTTCTAGCCATCGCAACGCCTTCTGCTCAGAGCTTGGCTAATACGACTCAAACGACACCGGTTATCTTTTCGGCTGTAACAGATCCTGTCAGTGCCAAGTTGGTTGAGTCAAGAGAGCATCCTGGGGGCAATGTAACTGGGACAAGTGACCAGTCATCAGATGCCATTTCAACCCAAATCAATTTGATAAAGAAAGTGTTGCCAAAGGCTAAAACAATTGGAATCCTCTATACTCAGAGCGAGCCAAACTCAGTTGTCCAAAAGGATGAAGCTAAGCGACTTCTGGAAGAAAAAGGCTTTACCGTTGTTGAAAAAACAATCTTGGACAGTAACAACGTCAAGGCTGCAGCAGAGAGTTTGATGGCAGAAGTGGATATGGTTTTTGTACCAACGGACAATATCATTTCGTCAACCATGGAAACAGTCAAGCAGGTTTCTATTAAACACAAGGTTCCAGTATTCGGTGGTTCAACAGAAATGATTGCGGTTGGTGGTTTGTATAACTACGGAACCAATTATGAAGAATTGGGACGGCAGACAGCCCGCATGTTGATTCGTGTTTTAAAAGGTGAGAAGCCAGAAAATATAGCAGTTGAGTTGCCTGAAAAACTGGAATTGCATACCAATAAAGAAATGGCAGATGCACTAGGAATTGATATTAGTAAGTTAGAAAGCAAGGAATAGGGAGGTTTAAGATGAGTTTTGTATTATCTAGTTTATCAGAAGGTTTGTTATGGTCGATTATGGCCATTGGAGTCTACTTGACTTTCCGTATTTTGGATATTGCGGATATGACTGCTGAAGGAGCCTTTCCTTTGGGAGCAGCTGTCGTCGTATCACAAATACAGGCAGGGGCCAATCCTTGGATTGCGACCTTACTGGCTTTGCTGGCAGGTATGGTAGCAGGTCTTGTATCAGGAATGCTCCACACCAAGATGAAAATTCCAGCTCTATTGACAGGGATTGTGACCTTGACAGGGCTTTATTCGATCAATATTAAAATCATGGGCAGCGTACCCAATCTTTCCTTGGGAGATTCTGCAACGGTCTTTAAACAGTTGGCGAGCTTGGGTCTGACAAATGAAGAAGCTGTTTTCTCACTTAGTTTAGCCTGTCTCTTACTTGTTTGTTTGGTCTTGACTCTTTTGATGAAAACGGAGATTGGTTTGGTCTTGCGTTCGACTGGGGATAATATTCCGATGAGTGAGGCCAATGGGGTTAATGTAGACACCATGAAGATTGTTGGTTACATGATTTCAAACGGTTTGATTGCCCTATGTGGTTCCTTGTTTGCCCAAAATGATGGATTTTCAGATGTGACTTCTGGGACAGGAACCATCGTTGTTGGTTTGAGCGCAGTAATTATTGCGGAAGTCTTGATACATGATTTAACCATTGGAGGCCGCTTGTTATCTATCGGAATCGGTGCTATTGTTTACCGTTTGATTATTTTAAATATCTATGAAATTCCAAATCTAGATCAAAATCTAGTTCGTCTCTTTAATGCAATCTTGCTCGCCTTGGTTTTATTTGCACCAGAATTGCAAAAGAGATTAAAAATTCGTGGTCTGAAATTGAGAAATGAATAGTAGGAGAAAGTTATGGCAAGTTTATTAACACTTGAAAATATTCACAAGACCTTTGAAGCAGGGACGGTCAATGAGAACCATGTCCTCAAAGGATTAGATTTAGAAGTTGAAGAGGGAGATTTTATCTCTGTGATTGGTGGAAATGGAGCAGGAAAATCCACTTTGATGAATATCTTAGCTGGCAATCTACCGGTGGATGAAGGGGATCTGTTATTGGCAGGTAAATCCATTAAAAATCTGAGCGTAAGAAAGAGAGCCAAGTATATCGCCCGTGTTTTTCAAGATCCTAAGATGGGAACAGCTTCTCGTTTGACGATTGAGGAGAATATGGCTATTGCCTTGAGACGTGGGCAAAAGAGAGGGCTTGGTTGGGGAGTGAAGGAGAAGGATAGAATCAGATTCCAAGAGGCCTTGAAAGAGTTGAATATTGGCCTTGAAAACCGCTTGAAAGTGGATACTCAATACCTCTCAGGAGGACAAAGACAGGCCTTAACCCTAGTCATGGCATCTCTAGTGAAACCCAAACTTTTGCTTTTGGATGAACACACTGCGGCACTTGATCCGAAAACCAGTCAAATGGTGATGGACTTGACGCAAAAGATTGTGGAACACCATCAGTTGACGACTTTGATGATTACCCATGATATGAACCATGCGATTGAGTACGGAAATCGTCTCATTATGCTCTATCAAGGCAAGATAGTGGTGGATGTCAAGGGAGAGGAGAAAAAGCATCTGACGGTTGAATATCTCATACATCTCTTCCAGAAAAATAGTGGCCAAAGTCTAGTTAGTGATGAATTGGTTTTGGGATAAAGAAAAACGCTGAGATAGTCCTCAATAATTTTTATGCCACAGAAGTGGAAATCGATTTACCACTAGCCCACCAAAATGGACAAATTTTGCTTTCAAACTATGAAGATGTAGAAGTGTCTGAAAAAATTCTACTCAAACCCTATCAAACACTGGCTATCTATGTAAATTAAACTCAGTAAGGAGCCCTCTTTTGCAGAAAAGCAGGGTTCTTTTTGCTGTCTATTCCATCCCTGAAAGCGTAAAACAAACTAGTCAGGGTGGTTAGTTTGTGGTATAATGAAAGAGACTCAAAAAGAAACAGGAGAAATATGATGGATTTACTATTAGCAATTGTATTGATTGTGCTAGCTTTTCTAGGAGGAGCTCTTGGAGGAATGTACTTGGTTCGTAAGCAAATCGAAAAAGAATTTGCTGACAGCCCACGTTTGAATGCTGAAGCAGTTCGTACTCTTTTGAGTGCAAATGGTCAAAAGCCAAGCGAAGCTAAGGTTCAGCAAGTTTACCACCAAATCATCCGCCAACAAAAGGCAGCCCTTGCTAACAATAAAAAGAAAAAATAAATAAGGAAAAGTCTGGGATGAAAGTTCCAGACTTCTCACTATGTTGGATAAGGATTTAGTGATGAGACTTTTTCCTTGCATTCTATTGATATTTGATTATGATTAAGAGAGATAGTTATTGATTAGACTGTCATTCAGTTTATAAGGATAAATAATCATAATGAACTATCAATCAGAAAAAAGACTAGAAAGAAGACTGTATGGATAATCGACCAATTGGTTTTTTGGATTCGGGTGTCGGGGGCTTGACCGTTGTGCGCGAGCTCATGCGCCAGCTTCCCCATGAAGAAATCGTCTATATTGGAGATTCGGCACGGGCGCCCTATGGTCCCCGTCCTGCTGAGCAAATTCGTGAATATACTTGGCAGTTGGTCAACTTTCTCTTGACCAAGGATGTCAAGATGATTGTCATTGCTTGTAATACTGCGACTGCGGTCGTCTGGGAAGAAATCAAGGCTCAACTAGACATTCCCGTCCTAGGTGTGATTTTGCCAGGAGCTTCGGCAGCCATCAAGTCCAGTCAAGGTGGGAAAATCGGAGTGATTGGAACGCCTATGACGGTACAATCAGATATCTACCGCCAGAAAATCCATGATCTGGATCCGGACTTACAGGTGGAGAGCTTGGCCTGTCCCAAGTTTGCTCCCTTGGTTGAGTCAGGTGCCCTGTCAACCAGTGTAACCAAGAAAGTGGTCTATGAAACCCTGCGTCCCTTGGTTGGAAAGGTGGATAGCCTGATTTTGGGCTGTACCCATTATCCACTGCTCAGACCTATTATTCAAAATGTCATGGGGCCCAAGGTTCAGCTCATCGATAGTGGAGCAGAGTGCGTACGGGATATCTCAGTCTTACTCAATTATTTTGAAATCAATCGTGGTCGTGATGCCGGACCACTCCATCACCGTTTTTACACAACAGCCAGCAGCCAAAGTTTTGCACAAATTAGTGAAGAATGGCTGGAAAAAGAGATTTATGTGGAGCATGTAGAATTATGACAAATAAAATTTATGAATATAAGGATGACCAGGACTGGTATGTCGGCTCATATAGTATTTTTGGTGGTGTCCGGACATTGACTGATGAAGACTTGGATTTTCCTCTATTTGAGTTTGCCCAAAGATTTCGAGATGAGGAACAAGGTTTTCCTATTTCTGTGATTGTTTTACGCTATGGTTCTCTCTACCGTTTATTGTCTTTTGTGGTAGATATCCTCAACCAAGAAATGGGACGAAATCTGGAAGTCATCCAACGTCAGGGAGCTTTTCTCTTGATTGAAAATGGGCAACTCCTGCATGTAGCATTGCCTAAAGAAGGGGTCAATGTTCATGATTTCTTTGAGACAAGCAAGGTCAGAGAAACCTTATTGATTGCGACTCGAAACGAAGGCAAGACCAAGGAATTCCGAGCTATCTTTGACAAGCTAGGCTACGATGTAGAAAATCTTAATGATTATCCAGATCTACCTGAAGTAGCTGAAACAGGCATGACCTTCGAAGAAAATGCCCGTCTCAAGGCAGAAACCATTTCTCAATTAACGGGCAAGATGGTTCTAGCAGATGATTCTGGACTCAAAGTCGATGTTCTAGGTGGCTTGCCAGGTGTCTGGTCAGCTCGTTTCGCAGGTGTGGGAGCAACTGACCGTGAAAACAATGCCAAACTCTTGCACGAATTGGCCATGGTCTTTGAACTCAAGGAACGCTCGGCTCAATTCCATACAACCCTAGTCGTAGCCAGTCCAAACAAGGAAAGTTTGGTTGTTGAAGCAGACTGGCCTGGCTACATTAACTTTGAACCTAAGGGTGAAAATGGATTTGGTTACGATCCTCTCTTCCTTGTAGGAGAGACAGGCAAGTCCTCAGCTGAATTAACCCTTGAAGAAAAAAATAGTCAATCTCATCGTGCCTTAGCTGTTAAGAAACTTTTGGAGGTATTTCCATCATGGCAAAGCAAACCATCATTGTAATGAGCGATTCTCATGGCGATAGCTTGATTGTGGAAGAAATCCGTGCTCGCTATGTGGGCAAAGTTGATGCCGTTTTTCATAATGGCGATTCTGAACTGCGTCCTGATTCTCCCCTTTGGGAAGGCATCCGTGTTGTTAAAGGGAACATGGACTTCTACGCCGGCTACCCAGAACGTTTGGTGACTGAGCTTGGTTCGACCAAGATTATCCAAACCCATGGTCACTTGTTTGACATCAATTTCAATTTTCAAAAGTTGGACTACTGGGCTCAGGAGGAAGAGGCTGATATCTGCCTCTATGGTCACTTGCATGTGCCAAGCGCTTGGATGGAAGGAAAGACTCTTTTTCTAAATCCAGGTTCTATCAGTCAACCACGTGGGACCATCAGAGAATGTCTCTATGCTCGTGTGGAGATTGATGATAGTTACTTCAAAGTCGACTTTTTGACACGAGCTCATGAGGTGTATCCGGGCTTGTCCAAGGAGTTTAGCCGATGATTGCGAAGGAGTTTGAGACTTTCTTGTTGGGGCAAGAAGAAACTTTTTTGACTCCTGCTGAAAATCTAGCTGTGTTGATTGATACCCACAATGCAGATCACGCGACCCTCTTGCTCAGTCAGATGACCTATACCCGTGTTCCCGTTGTGACAGATGAAAAACAGTTTGTTGGGACGATTGGGCTCAGAGATATTATGGCTTATCAGATGGAGCATGACTTGAGTCAAGAAATCATGGCAGATACGGATATCGTTCATATGACGAGAACGGACGTAGCGGTTGTTTCGCCTGATTTTACCATTACGGAGGTCTTGCACAAGTTGGTAGATGAGTCCTTCTTGCCGGTTGTGGATGCGTCTGGTATTTTCCAAGGGATTATCACGCGCAAGTCTATCCTCAAGGCAGTGAATGCCCTCTTGCATGACTTTAGTAAGGAATATGAGATTCGATGCAAATGAGAGATAGGATTTCAGCCTTTTTAGAAGAAAAGCAGGGCTTGTCTACCAATTCCAAACAGTCCTATAAGTATGATTTGGAGCAATTTTTAGACATTGTAGGAGAGCGGATTTCTGAGACCAGTATCAAGATTTACCAAGCCCAGCTAGCCAATCTAAAGATCAGCGCTCAGAAGCGAAAGACTTCGGCCTGTAACCAATTTCTCTACTTTCTCTATCAAAAAGGAGAAGTGGATAGCTTTTACCGATTGGAATTAGCTAAACAAGCTGAAAAGAAGACCGAAAAGCCAGAACTGTTAGACCTAGACTCTTTTTGGCAGGGAAGCGACGTTCCAGAGGGTCGCTTGCTAGCGCTCTTAATCCTAGAAATGGGGCTCTTGCCGAGTGAGATTTTAGCTCTCAAGGTTGAGGATATCAATATGGATTTTCAGGTGTTGCGAATCAAGAAGGCTTCCCAACAGAGGATTGTCACCATTCCTGCGACCTTGCTGTCAGAATTGAAACCCTTGATGGGCCAGACCTATCTTTTTGAAAGGGCAGGGAAAGCCTATTCTCGTCAGTGGGCCTTCCGTCAGTTAGAAGCTTTTGTCAAGGAGAAAGGTTTTCCAGCACTATCAGCCCAAGCCTTGCGGGAACAGTTTATTCTACGACAAATTGAAAACAAGGTCGATTTGTACGAAATTGCAAAAAAATTAGGATTAAAAACAGTCCTGACCTTAGAAAAATATAGATAATGGATATTAAATTAAAAGATTTTGAAGGGCCCCTGGACTTGCTCTTGCACCTGGTTTCTAAGTACCAGATGGATATCTACGATGTGCCCATTACGGAAGTCATTGAACAGTATCTAGCCTATGTCTCAACCCTGCAGGCCATGCGTCTGGAAGTGACGGGAGAGTATATGGTCATGGCCAGTCAGCTCATGCTGATCAAGAGTCGCAAGCTCTTGCCAAAGGTAGCAGAAGTGACAGATTTGGAAGATGACCTAGAGCAGGATCTTCTCTCCCAAATCGAAGAATACCGTAAGTTCAAGCTCTTGGGGGAGCACTTGGAAGCCAAGCACCAAGAACGGGCCCAGCACTATTCCAAAGCGCCGACAGAGTTGATTTACGAAGATGCGGAGCTTGTGCATGACAAGACGACCATTGACCTCTTTTTGGCTTTTTCAAATATCCTAGCCAAGAAAAAAGAGGAGTTTGCACAGAATCACACGACTATCTTGCGGGATGAGTATAAGATTGAGGACATGATGATTATCGTGAAAGAGTCCTTGATTGGACGAGATCAATTGCGCTTGCAGGATTTGTTTAAGGAAGCCCAGAATCTCCAAGAGGTCATCACCCTCTTTTTGGCAACCCTAGAGTTAATCAAAACCCAGGAGCTGGTCCTCGTGCAAGAGGAGAGTTTCGGAGATATCTATCTCATGGAAAAGAAGGAAGAAAGTCAAGTGGCCCAAAGCTAGACTTGATAGAGAGGAAAGATGAGTACTTTAGCAAAAATAGAAGCGCTCTTGTTTGTAGCGGGTGAAGATGGGATTAGAGTCCGCCAGTTAGCTGAACTCCTCTCTCTACCACCGACAGGCATCCAGCAGAGTTTAGAAAAATTAGCCCAGAAGTATGAAAAGGACCCAGATTCCAGTTTGGCCCTGATTGAGACAGGGGGTGCTTATAGATTGGTGACCAAACCTCAATTTGCAGAGATTTTGAAGGAATACTCTAAGGCACCTATCAACCAGAGTTTATCTCGGGCTGCCCTTGAGACCTTGTCCATCATTGCCTACAAACAGCCCATCACACGGATAGAGATTGATGCCATCCGTGGGGTCAACTCGAGTGGGGCCTTGGCAAAGTTGCAGGCCTTTGACTTGATACGAGAAGACGGGAAAAAAGAAGTGTTGGGTCGCCCCAACATCTATGTGACTACAGATTATTTCCTAGATTACATGGGAATTAACCATTTGGAAGAATTACCAGTGATTGATGAGCTTGAGATTCAAGCCCAAGAAAGCCAATTATTTGGTGAAAGGATAGAAGAAGATGAGAATCAATAAGTATATTGCCCACGCAGGTGTGGCCAGTAGGAGAAAAGCAGAAGAGCTGATCAAGCAAGGTTTGGTGACGGTTAACGGCCAAGTGGTACGTGAACTAGCAACCACTATCAAGTCAGGCGACAAGGTCGAAGTTGAAGGTCAGCCTATCTACAACGAAGAAAAGGTCTATTATCTGCTTAACAAACCACGCGGTGTCATTTCCAGTGTGACAGATGACAAGGGCCGCAAGACGGTTGTCGACCTCTTGCCCAACGTGAAAGAGCGCATCTACCCTGTAGGTCGTTTGGACTGGGATACATCAGGAGTCTTGATTTTGACCAATGATGGGGATTTTACGGATGAGATGATTCACCCCCGTAATGAAATTGACAAGGTTTATGTCGCGCGCGTTAAAGGTGTGGCCAATAAGGACAATCTCCGCCCCTTGACCCGTGGACTTGAGATTGATGGCAAGAAAACCAAGCCGGCTGTCTATGAGATTCTCAAAGTGGACCCAGTTAAAAACCGCTCTGTGGTGCAGTTGACTATCCATGAAGGGCATAACCACCAGGTTAAAAAGATGTTCGAAGCTGTCGGTCTCCAAGTGGACAAGTTGTCACGGACCCGTTTTGGACATCTAGACTTGACAGGACTCCGTCCAGGAGAATCCCGTCGTCTTAATAAAAAAGAAATCAGCCAACTACACACCATGGCTGTAACCAAGAAATAATGAAACGAATTTTAATAGCGCCTGTGCGCTTTTACCAACGGTTTATCTCACCAGCCTTTCCACCCTCTTGTCGCTTTGAGCCGACTTGTTCCAACTACATGATTCAGGCTATTGAAAAGCATGGCTTCAAGGGTGTCTTGATGGGTTTGGCTCGAATTTTACGATGTCATCCTTGGTCTAAAACAGGCAAGGACCCTGTGCCAGACCACTTTACTTTGAAAAGAAATTCAAAGTAAGATTGTATTCTAATGTATAAAACACAGATAGATGATACTTGGTATTTACTAAGTGTCATCTATCTGTGTTTTTATTTATTATTGATATTTCTGTTATTTATTCCAAAATGTTTTTGCCTTCTTTAACACGCCAACGATAATCTGATAAAATAATATCTTCGAGGGAGTAGCTGGCCTGCCAGTCAAGATATTGTTTAGCTTTTGATGCATCTGCTAGAACGCTGGCTGGATCACCTGCACGACGAGCAACAATCTCGTGTGGGATTTTTTGATCCAGTAATTCTTCAGCAGTTTTAAAGATTTCTTTGACAGTATAGCCTTTTTCAGTTCCTAAGTTAAAGATTTGAGAAGAACTGTCTTCTTGAAAGAGGTAGTTCATTCCTTTAACATGAGCCTGTGCAAGGTCCAAGACATGAATGTAATCTCGAATACATGAACCATCACGTGTATCGTAGTCATCTCCAAATATTTTGAGGCTATCATTTTGTCCCAATGCGGTCTTGTTGATATTTGGAATGATGTGAGTTGGATTTTTTACGCGCAGACCGTTTGAAGCATCCATTTCAGCTCCAGCAACATTAAAGTAACGGAAAATAACATATTTCCAATCGTAGCGATTAGCCATCCAGTAAATCATTCGTTCGCCCATCAGTTTTGTCTCTGCATAAGGGTTGACAGGGTCGAGCAGGGTATCTTCAGTGGCTGGCTTGTCAATACAGTTATTACCATAAAGAGAAGCAGTCGAAGAGAACATGATTTTTTGAATACCAACTTCAGATAAGACTTTGAGAACTTGATTCATACCAGCAACATTGGCAGTGAAGTATTTACTTGGATTTTCAATACTTTCGCTCACAACAATCTCACCTGCACAATGGAGAACAGCGTCAATCTTGTTTTCTTCTAAGTAGGTTTTTAAGGCACTAGCATCATAAACGTCCAGTTGTTTAAAGCTAGCACGACTATCTACAGCTGAACGATTTCCTGTAGAGAGATTATCTAGAACATGAACCTGATAGCCAGCATTTAAAAGAGCTTTAACGGTATGGGAGCCAATGTAGCCAGCTCCACCTGTAACAAGAATTGTTTTGGTCATGATTTTTTCCTTTTCCTATTTTTTTATTATTTTAAAGAAATAAGAAGGCGAAGTCAACTATTTTCTGCGAATTCCATAAAAAATGAACAAATATAGCATTAGATTGTTTTTTGTTCGGTAGTTAATGATTTGGTTAATCTTGGAATATTTCTTGAATTTCACCCCACATGTAAGAGAATGCTATCTTTTTCTAAGATAGAGAAAGACGAATATACTAACTTAGAAATCCACCTTCCTACTATCCTTCTCCTATAAAAAGTGGTAAAATGGATGAAAGAAAGAAGGAATTGAAATGACAACATTATTTTCAAAAATCAAAGAAGTAACAGAACTTGCTGCGATCTCAGGTCATGAAGCACCTGTTCGTGCCTATCTTCGTGAAAAGTTGACACCGCATGTGGATGAAGTGGTGACAGATGGCTTGGGTGGTATTTTCGGGATTAAGCATTCGGAAGTTGCAGATGCACCGCGCGTCTTGGTCGCTTCTCACATGGATGAAGTTGGTTTTATGGTCAGCGAAATCAAGCCGGACGGTACCTTCCGTGTCGTAGAGATCGGTGGTTGGAATCCTATGGTGGTTAGCAGCCAACGTTTCAAACTCTTGACTCGTGATGGTCGTGAAATTCCTGTGATTTCAGGCTCTGTTCCTCCACATTTGACTCGTGGTAAGGGTGGACCAACCATGCCTGCTATTTCGGATATTGTCTTTGATGGTGGGTTTGCGGACAAGGCTGAGGCAGAAAGCTTTGGAATCCGTCCTGGTGATACTATCGTACCAGATAGTTCTGCAATCTTGACAGCCAATGAAAAAAATATCATCTCAAAAGCTTGGGACAACCGCTACGGTGTTCTCATGGTTAGCGAACTAGCTGAAGCTCTGTCAGGCCAAAAACTAGGAAATGAACTCTATCTTGGTTCTAACGTCCAAGAAGAAGTTGGTCTTCGTGGTGCTCATACTTCTACAACTAAGTTTGACCCAGAAGTATTCCTCGCAGTTGATTGCTCACCTGCTGGTGATGTTTATGGTGGTCAAGGCAAGATTGGGGACGGAACCTTGATTCGTTTCTACGATCCAGGTCACTTGCTTCTCCCAGGTATGAAGGATTTCCTTTTGACAACGGCTGAAGAAGCTGGAATCAAGTACCAATACTACTGTGGTAAAGGCGGAACAGACGCTGGCGCAGCCCATCTGAAAAATGGTGGTGTCCCTTCAACAACTATCGGTGTCTGCGCTCGTTATATCCACTCTCACCAAACCCTCTACGCTATGGATGACTTCCTAGAAGCTCAAGCTTTCTTGCAAGCCTTGGTGAAAAAATTGGATCGTTCAACGGTTGATTTGATTAAGAATTATTAAACATAAGGGAGGTGGTAGGGATGGTAGAACCAAACCTAGAAAGCCTTATAAAAGATCTTTACAATCATGCTCGACATGATTTGAGTGAAGATTTAGTTGCTGCTCTCCTAGAGACTGCTAAAAAACTGCCTACTACAAATGAGCAATTGCTGGCAGTTCGTCTCTCAGGACTGGTCAATCGTGAATTGCTCCTAAATCCCAAATATCCAGCACCTGAGTTGATCAACTTGGCTCGCTTTATCAAAAGAGAAGAAGCCAAGTACAGAGGAACTGTAGCTTCTGCAATTATGTATGGGGAGCTCTTCAAAATGCTTTGATTCCATTGTGAATCAAAGCATTTTTTTATAGGGTAGAAAAGCAATTCTTGGTTTGGAGAAGAAAAAGCCATCCTGTTCATACTCTTCGAAAATCAAATTCAAACTACGTCAGCTTCGCCTTGCCGTACTCAAGTACAGTCTGCGGCTAGCTTCCTAGTTTGCTCTTTGATTTTCATTGAGTATCAGGCTAGCTTCTTGGTTCTTAAATTTGTTCAGCGATGACCTTTTCAGCTAGGTTCATAGCATGATCAGACACACGAGTATAGTGGGAAATAATGTCGATAAAGTTGACCCCAGCTTGCGTTGAACACTCGCCCTTGTTGAGGCGTTTGATGTGGGTCTTTCTGAGAACACGTTCCATATTGTTGATTTCTTTATGGCGTTCAATCAGACTTTGAGCTTTTTCGATATCATTGTTTTCTACGCTATCAAGGGCATCCTTGATAAAGCCAGTAGTTTTTTGATAAATATCAGCCAATTCCTGCAAAGCAGCTTCAGAGAACTCGACATTTTTACGTTGAAGGTAGTCAGTCAGATTGATTAGGGCTTCTGCGTGATCCCCAATCCGTTCCAAATCACGGGATGAATCAAGGATGTTGGTCAGCACTTCACTTTCTTTCTGGCTAAGGGCTTCACTTGAAAGAGTAATGAGGTATCGAGTCAATTTTTCATCAATGGTATTGATGGCTTCTTCTGTCTTGTGGCCTTTTTCAGCAACCTTTTCATTGAGGTCGATGATGTAGTTATAAGAAAGGTCAAAGGCTTTAGAAGCATAATTTCCTAAGTGAAGGAGTTCTTTCTTCGCATTTCCGAGAGCGATTGATGGAGCTTGTTTAATCAAATGCTCATCAAGATAAAGCGGCTCGTACTTGACAACTTCATCTTCACCAGGGATGAGCTTAGTTACAAAGAAAGCCAAGGCTCCGATGAAGGGAAATTGTACAATAGTGTTACTTACGTTAAAGGCACCGTGAGAGAAGGCAATAGTCATCTCAGGCGAGAGGTGAAGGAGTGATTGGAAGTACTCAATCATTGACGTAAATGGGCCTAATAAAATCAAGCAAAGAATAGTTCCTAATACGTTAAAGGTAACGTGGGTTGCAGCAACGCGTTTCGCAGAGACATTGGCTCCAGCTGCCGCGATGATAACTGTTAAGGTTGTCCCGATATTATCCCCGAAGAGAACTGGTAGAGAACCTTTAAGGTCAAGGAATCCACCTGCATAGAGACCCTGCAAAATCCCGATTGTCGCAGAAGAAGCTTGGATGAGAACGGTAATCACTGCACCGGCAAAAACTCCTAAAATAGGATTTTGTCCCAAGGTTACCATGTATTCCTTGAATTGTGGTAAATCTTTAAGAGGGCTCATACCGGCACTGATGAGGTTGAGGGCGTAGAAGATTCCCCCTACACCAAACAGGATGCGCCCAATATTGTTTGCTGTTCTGTTTTTTGTAAAGAAGAGGAACATGGTTCCAAGGAAAATCAAGGGTAAAGCATACTCGCCAAGCTTGAAACCGATGATAAAGGAAGTAACGGTGGTTCCGATGTTGGCTCCCATGATAATTCCGATAGCCTGTCTAAGAGTTAGAAGGCTAGCGCTGACCAGTCCAACCGTGATAACTGTAACCCCTGTACTTGACTGAATCAGGGCAGTCACGACAATCCCGACTAGAACACCTAAAAAGGGATTGCTGGTGTACTTGTCAATGTAAAAACGAAGGCGATCTCCAGCAGCTTGTTGCAAACCGTCTCCCATGGTCTTGATACTATATAAGAATAGTCCTAGACCACCTAAAAAGTGAAATAAAATTTCCTGCCAATTAATGGACATTTCTTTTTCCTCCGAAAAATAATAACGGAATTTCTCCTATTCTATTTTAAAGGATAAAAGTAAATCTAACAAGTGTTAAGCTAAGATTTTAGAAAGAAAAATCGTCAGAAAAAGTAAAAATAATAAACTTTAACATGACATGAAGATTAAATATCGAAAAATCTTGTGAAATCTTTCCTTATATTTCCAAAGTGTGATATAATAGTTTCGAATAAAATAAATAAAGGGGTTTTTGTAACATGGCAAAACTTACTGTTAAAGACGTTGACTTGAAAGGTAAAAAAGTCCTCGTTCGTGTTGACTTCAACGTACCATTGAAAGATGGCGTAATCACTAACGACAACCGTATCACAGCAGCTCTTCCAACTATTAAGTACATCATCGAACAAGGTGGACGTGCAATTCTTTTCTCTCACCTTGGACGTGTGAAAGAAGAAGCTGATAAAGCTGGTAAATCACTTGCTCCTGTAGCAGCAGACTTGGCAGCTAAATTGGGCCAAGACGTTGTTTTCCCAGGTGTCACTCGTGGTGCTGAATTGGAAGCAGCTATCAACGCTCTTGAAGATGGACAAGTTCTCTTGGTTGAAAACACTCGTTACGAAGATGTTGACGGCAAGAAAGAATCTAAAAACGATCCTGAACTTGGTAAATACTGGGCATCACTTGGAGATGGTATCTTCGTAAACGATGCATTCGGTACAGCTCACCGTGCTCATGCATCTAACGTTGGTATCTCAGCAAACGTTGAAAAAGCAGTTGCTGGTTTCCTTCTTGAAAACGAAATTGCCTACATCCAAGAAGCAGTTGAAACTCCAGAACGTCCATTCGTAGCGATTCTTGGTGGTTCAAAAGTTTCAGACAAGATCGGTGTTATCGAAAACTTGCTTGAAAAAGCTGATAAAGTCCTTATCGGTGGTGGTATGACTTACACATTCTACAAAGCACAAGGTATCGAAATCGGTAACTCACTTGTAGAAGAAGACAAATTGGATGTTGCGAAAGCTCTTCTTGAAAAAGCAAATGGTAAATTGATCTTGCCAGTTGACTCAAAAGAAGCAAACGCATTTGCTGGTTACACTGAAGTGCGTGACACTGAAGGTGAAGCAGTTTCTGAAGGCTTCCTTGGTCTTGATATCGGTCCAAAATCTATCGCTAAATTTGACGAAGCTTTGACTGGTGCCAAAACTGTTGTATGGAACGGACCTATGGGTGTATTTGAAAACCCAGACTTCCAAGCTGGTACAATCGGTGTGATGGACGCTATCGTGAAACAACCAGGCGTTAAATCAATCATCGGTGGTGGTGACTCAGCTGCCGCAGCAATCAACCTTGGTCGTGCAGACAAATTCTCATGGATCTCTACTGGTGGTGGAGCATCAATGGAACTTCTTGAAGGTAAAGTTCTTCCAGGACTTGCAGCCTTGACAGAAAAATAAGATTTCATAAATGAATCAAAGAAGAGAGGGATGAAGGTTCCTCTTTTCTTTTGCTTAAAATAAAAACGCTTCCTCTCAACTATTACTCATAAAAATCACCGATTTATGATAAAATGGAAATAGAAAGTTGAGATTATGAGTTATTTTAAAAAATATAAATTCGATAAATCCCAGTTCAAACTTGGTATGCGAACCTTTAAAACAGGTATTGCTGTTTTTCTAGTTCTCTTAATTTTTGGCTTTTTTGGCTGGAAAGGTCTTCAAATCGGTGCTTTGACAGCTGTTTTTAGTCTGAGAGAGAGTTTTGATAAGAGTGTTCATTTTGGGACTTCGCGTATTCTAGGAAATAGTATCGGTGGCCTCTATGCTCTGGTCTTCTTCTTATTAAATACCTTTTTCCACGAAGCCTTTTGGGTAACTTTAGTAGTTGTTCCAATCTGTACCATGTTAACCATTATGACAAATGTAGCCATGAATAACAAAGCAGGTGTTATTGGTGGTGTAGCGGCTATGTTAATCATTACCCTATCGATTCCGACTGGAGAGACAATTTTGTACGTGTTTGCGCGTATATCAGAAACTTTCATGGGAGTTTTTGTCGCAATTCTCGTAAATTACGATATTGATCGTATTCGGCTCTTTTTAGAGAAAAAAGAAAAATAATGTTACATTTTATAACATTATCAATTGACGTTTGTCTTTTTTTAGACTATAATAGACAGAAAGA
Source organism: Streptococcus pseudopneumoniae (assembly GCF_001074975.1). Taxonomy (GTDB): domain Bacteria; phylum Bacillota; class Bacilli; order Lactobacillales; family Streptococcaceae; genus Streptococcus; species Streptococcus pseudopneumoniae_D. Next base: position 16,026 of record NZ_JUUO01000065.1, read on the forward strand.
AGGAAATTGTAAATGAAGGAAAAAGAATTTCGCCGAAATATGACTGTTTTTCCTATTGGCAGTGTTATGAAGTTGACTGATCTATCGGCTCGCCAGATTCGTTATTATGAAGATCAGGAGTTGATTAAGCCTGATCGAAACGAAGGCAATCGCCGTATGTACTCGCTGAATGATATGGATCGGTTGCTTGAGATTAAAGATTACATTTCAGAAGGTCTCAATATTGCTGCCATCAAGAAAAAATATGCCGAACGTGAGGCGAAAGCTAAGAAACCAGTCAGTCAAACTGAGGTGCGTCGAGCCCTTCGGAATGAAGTTCTTCAACAAAGTCGCTTTGCTTCTCAACAATCACCTTTTGGTCGCGGTTAGGCAACCGCTAGTAGTCAAATATAAGGAGAAAAACCATGCCAATCACAGCTGCAGATATTCGTCGTGAAGTTAAGGAAAAAAATGTAACCTTTATCCGCCTCATGTTTTCAGATATTTTGGGAACCATGAAAAACGTCGAAATTCCTGCTACAGATGAACAACTAGACAAGGTCTTGTCAAACAAGGCTATGTTTGATGGATCTTCTATTGAAGGGTTTGTTCGTATCAACGAATCAGATATGTACCTGTACCCTGACCTGGACACATGGACTGTCTTCCCTTGGGGAGATGAGAACGGTAGTGTCGCAGGATTGATCTGTGATGTCTACACAACAGAAGGAGAGCCATTTGCTGGAGATCCTCGTGGCAATCTTAAACGAGCACTTCGCCACATGGAAGAACTTGGATTCAAGTCTTTCAACCTTGGACCAGAGCCAGAATTCTTCCTATTTAAGCTGGATGAAAATGGAGATCCAACCCTTGAGGTAAATGACAAGGGTGGTTACTTCGACTTGGCGCCTACAGACCTTGCCGATAACACTCGTCGTGAGATTGTGAACGTCTTGACCAAAATGGGATTTGAAGTTGAAGCCAGTCACCATGAAGTTGCCGTAGGCCAACATGAGATTGACTTTAAGTACGATGAAGTTCTTCGTGCTTGTGATAAGATTCAAATCTTTAAACTCGTTGTAAAAACCATTGCTCGTAAACACGGTTTGTATGCAACCTTTATGGCTAAACCAAAATTTGGTATCGCCGGTTCAGGTATGCACTGTAATATGTCTTTGTTTGATGCAGAAGGAAATAATGCCTTCTTTGATCCAAATGATCCAAAAGGAATGCAGTTGTCAGAAACGGCCTATTACTTCCTTGGCGGTTTGATCAAACATGCCTACAACTATACAGCTATCATGAACCCAACGGTTAACTCATACAAACGTTTGGTTCCAGGATACGAAGCCCCTGTTTACATTGCTTGGGCAGGTCGTAACCGTTCACCGCTGGTTCGTGTACCAGCTTCACGTGGAATGGGTACTCGCCTCGAGTTGCGCTCAGTAGATCCAATGGCAAATCCATACATCGCTATGGCGGTTCTTTTGGAAGTTGGTTTAAACGGTATCGAAAACAAAATCGAAGCACCAGCACCAATTGAAGAAAATATCTACATCATGACTGCTGAAGAACGTAAAGAGGCTGGTATTACAGACCTTCCATCCACTCTTCACAACGCTTTGAAAGCTTTGACAGAAGACGAAGTCGTTAAGGCAGCGCTTGGTGAGCATATCTACACTAGCTTCCTTGAAGCTAAACGAATTGAATGGGCTAGCTATGCGACCTTCGTTTCACAATGGGAAATTGATAATTATTTAGACCTTTACTAATATAGAAGAAAGATTGCCTGAGGGCGGTCTTTTTCTTGTTTTTTATATCGAGGTGTGATATATTTTATATAACGAAGTGCGATATATCGAACTGAATAGGAGGTGCTTATAAATGGAATTAACGGATAAGATTCGTCGAGTTTATCTTCCGATGACGGAAACGGGATTTTATATCTTGTTCTGTCTACAAAAGGAACGTCATGGTTATAGCATTACGCAAAAGGTCAAGGAGATGACAGATTCACAGGTTTCCATTAGTCCTGGAACTATGTATGGAACCTTGTCAAAGATGGAAAAGGATGGCTTGATTTCTTTTGTCCGAGAGGAGGAAAAACGGAAAATCTATCAGATCACAGACTTGGGACGCAAAGTCTTAGATATTGAATTGAAACGTATTGAACGACTCTACAGAAATAGTCTGGAGGAAGGATGATGGAAAAGAAGGTTGTTTATAGAATTGCTACCATTGCGGATTATGATAGAGAGGCTTTCTATCTTAGAAAAATGCATGCTGAGGGCTGGAAACTTAAGGAAGTAAGCTACTCTAGCTTAGTAGTTGCGGTTAAGTATACTTTTGAAAAGTGCCAACCGGAGCAGGTGTCTTATCAGTTGGACTTTTATCCCATGAAAAAATCAGAGAGGGCCTCCTATTTACAACTATTTAAAGACTGTGGCTGGGAGCATGTTACAGACTTTAATGGGTTTTCCTATTTTAGAAAACCACATTCTGAAATTGAATCGGATTCAGAGTTTGAAATTTATAATGACGCGGCCGGGAAGTTAGCTATGGTCAAACGTATTTTAACAATGCGGATGCTTCCCATTTTGATTCTCTTTTCAGCTCTACTACCGGTTTTCTCAAAGTTTCTAAGTAGATCTAGTTCTTTCAGTTGGGAATTGTTTTTGATTTTCATAATAGATTGTGTCCTATTGATAGTATTTGCGATTCAGATTTCTTATATTTTTTGGAGATTGTTTCAAAAGTGGAAAGAATTATCTGATAAATAAAAGCATGTTTGTTTTCTAATTTGGAGGTCAGACAATGAATAGTAAAATACAATTTCGAATGTTTACCATTATAGATTTGGATAAGAAAGAAGAATATTTGCATGAGATGCATTTGAAAGGTTGGAAATATAAAGCAAATCGTTTAGGTTTTTTCTATTTTGAAGAGTGTCAACCGGAAGATGTTATCTACTGTATCTATGATTCTAGATTTCTTAAAAAGTATAAGCATGAACTGCAAGATTTTAGAAGTAGAGGTTGGGAATTGATAGAAACAGGTTTTTGTTCAATTCTTCGTAAATCATCTTCTGATTTACTTCCAGAGGATCAAGTCTATATGAGTAAGGGCCTTAGATGGGAAGTTATGAGATTTAGACTTCGTTCATGTACAGCTACTTTCTTAGGTGGCCTTGTTGTTTGCATGAGTTTGTTTAGAGAAGATCTTTCTATGTCTTTCTTCATCATTTTTGCCCTATATGCTCTCATGATTTCTTATCTAATCTATAGTTTTTACAGACTAAAAAGGAAATACCTAGTAGATGAATAGTAAGGTTCTAGGTCTTTAGACTGATTTTTAGCACTCTTGATAAAAGAGTGCTAATTTTTTGAGTTTTTGTCTTGACATTCTCTTTTAAGGGTGTATAATAGAATCATAAGTTAGCACTTGGATGTGTCGAGTGCTAAAAGGATCTATCAGAGAGGAGTGGCGAGATGGTTACGGAACGTCAGCAGAATATTTTAAATCTGATTATTGACATCTTTACCAAAACGCATGAACCTGTTGGATCTAAAGCCTTGCAAGAATCTATCAACTCTAGTAGTGCTACCATTCGAAATGATATGGCAGCTCTAGAAAAGCAAGGTTTGCTTGAGAAGGCCCATACTTCAAGTGGTCGGATGCCTAGTGTTGCTGGTTTTCAGTACTATGTGAAACACTCACTGGATTTTGACCGACTGGCTGAAAATGAGGTTTATGAGATTGTCAAAGCCTTTGATCAGGAATTCTTCAAATTGGAGGATATTCTGCAAGAGGCTGCTAATCTACTGACAGACCTGAGTGGCTGTACGGTAGTAGCACTGGATGTTGAGCCGAGCAGGCAACGTTTGACAGCTTTTGATATCGTTGTTTTGGGGCAACATACAGCCTTGGCAGTATTCACCCTAGACGAGTCCCGAACGGTTACTAGTCAGTTTCTGATTCCAAGGAACTTTTTGCAGGAGGATTTGCTGAAACTGAAGAGCATCATTCAGGAACGTTTCCTCGGTTACACCGTTCTAGATATTCACTACAAGATTAGGACGGAGATTCCGCAGATTATCCAGCGTTACTTTACAACAACGGATAATGTTATCGATCTCTTTGAATACATCTTTAAGAAAATGTTCAACGAAAACATTGTGGTGGCAGGCAAGGTCAATCTCTTGAATTTTGCTAATCTAGCAGCTTATCAGTTCTTTGACCAACCGCAAAAGGTGGCCTTGGAGATTCGTGAGGGGCTGCGTGAGGATCAGATGCAAAATGTCCGTGTTGCAGACAGTCAAGAGTCTTGTCTAGCTGATCTAGCGGTTATTAGTAGCAAGTTTCTTATTCCTTATCGGGGAGTTGGAATTCTAGCGATTATCGGTCCAGTCAATCTGGATTACCAACAGCTAATCAACCAAGTCAATGTGGTCAACCGTGTTTTGACCATGAAGTTGACAGATTTTTACCGCTACCTCAGCAGTAATCATTACGAAGTACATTAAGATTGAAATCATTAAAGGAGGCGAAAATGTCCCAAGATATAAAAAATGAAGAAGTAGAAGAAGTTCAAGAAGAGGAAGTTGTGGAAACGGTAGAAGAAACAAGTCCTGAGAAGTCTGAATTGGACTTGGCAAATGAACGTGCAGATGAGTTCGAAAATAAATACCTTCGCGCTCATGCGGAAATGCAAAATATTCAACGCCGTGCCAATGAAGAGCGTCAAAACTTGCAACGTTATCGTAGCCAAGACTTGGCAAAAGCGATTCTCCCTTCTTTGGACAACCTTGAGCGTGCACTCGCAGTTGAAGGATTGACAGACGACGTGAAGAAGGGCTTGGAAATGGTGCAAGAAAGCTTGATTCACGCTTTGAAAGAAGAAGGAATCGAAGAAATCGCAGCTGACGGCGAATTTGACCATAACTACCATATGGCCATCCAAACTCTCCCAGCAGACGATGAACACCCAGCAGATACCATCGCCCAAGTCTTCCAAAAAGGCTACAAACTCCATGATCGTATCTTAAGACCGGCAATGGTAGTTGTTTATAATTAGTAATGTTATATGTCGAAACAATATAGTAGGAAGATGAGAATGAAAAAGATAGCGTCTACAAATTGGGCTATTGGAATTGTCGTTTTCTTTTTGGTAGTAGGGATATTCTTTGCTTATCCTATTTCGGAAGGAGCACAAGTTTCTTATTTTGGAACGCAGCCAGTAATTTGGTTGCAAAAAGTATTAGAACTTATATTGCAACCGATTTTAATTGGTCAATTGTTATTATTAATTACAGAGGATATGTCAGTAAATAAGAAAGACTGATTTAGTCTTGTCCGAAACGACAATAAACTATGAAGAAAGATAAAATATGTTTGGCTTTGCAATAGTGAGCGAAGCGAACCAAAGACGATACTCTTCGCCGTGGCGCTATTTGCGCAAACTTTGAGACCTTAGGCTCAAAGTTTAGTCAAAGAGATTGACGAAGTCAAGCTCTGACGGCGCCGCCACTTAAGAAGAGTATCAAAAATAAAAAAAGAAGATAAATTTAAGGAGAAAACACATGTCTAAAATTATCGGTATTGACTTAGGTACAACAAACTCAGCAGTTGCAGTTCTTGAAGGAACTGAATCAAAAATCATCGCAAACCCAGAAGGAAACCGCACAACTCCATCTGTAGTATCATTCAAAAACGGCGAAATCATCGTTGGTGACGCTGCAAAACGTCAAGCAGTCACAAACCCTGATACAGTAATCTCTATCAAATCAAAAATGGGAACTTCTGAAAAAGTTTCTGCAAATGGAAAAGAATACACTCCACAAGAAATCTCAGCTATGATCCTTCAATACTTGAAAGGCTACGCTGAAGATTACCTTGGTGAAAAAGTAACCAAAGCTGTTATCACAGTTCCTGCTTACTTTAACGATGCTCAACGTCAAGCAACAAAAGACGCTGGTAAAATCGCTGGTCTTGAAGTAGAACGTATCGTCAACGAACCAACTGCAGCAGCTCTTGCTTACGGTTTGGACAAGACTGACAAAGAAGAAAAAATCTTGGTATTTGACCTTGGTGGTGGTACATTCGACGTTTCTATCCTTGAATTGGGTGACGGTGTCTTCGACGTATTGTCAACTGCAGGGGACAACAAACTTGGTGGTGATGACTTTGACCAAAAAATCATTGACCACTTGGTAGCAGAATTCAAGAAAGAAAACGGTATTGACTTGTCTACTGACAAGATGGCAATGCAACGTTTGAAAGATGCGGCTGAAAAAGCTAAGAAAGACCTTTCTGGTGTAACTTCAACTCAAATCAGCTTGCCATTCATCACTGCAGGTGAAGCTGGACCTCTTCACTTGGAAATGACTTTGACTCGTGCGAAATTTGACGATTTGACTCGTGACCTTGTAGAACGTACAAAAGTTCCAGTTCGCCAAGCCCTTTCAGATGCAGGTTTGAGCTTGTCAGAAATCGATGAAGTTATCCTTGTTGGTGGTTCAACTCGTATCCCAGCAGTTGTAGAAGCTGTTAAAGCTGAAACTGGTAAAGAACCAAACAAATCAGTAAACCCTGACGAAGTAGTTGCTATGGGTGCTGCGATCCAAGGTGGTGTGATTACTGGTGATGTCAAAGATGTTGTCCTTCTTGACGTAACACCATTGTCACTTGGTATCGAAACAATGGGTGGTGTCTTCACAAAACTCATCGACCGTAACACAACTATTCCAACATCTAAATCACAAGTCTTCTCAACAGCAGCGGACAACCAACCAGCCGTTGATATCCATGTTCTTCAAGGTGAACGCCCAATGGCAGCAGATAACAAGACTCTTGGACGTTTCCAATTGACAGATATCCCAGCTGCACCTCGTGGAATTCCTCAAATTGAAGTAACATTTGACATTGACAAGAACGGTATCGTGTCTGTTAAAGCCAAAGACCTTGGAACTCAAAAAGAACAAACAATTGTTATCCAATCGAACTCAGGTTTGACTGACGAAGAAATCGACCGCATGATGAAAGATGCAGAAGCTAACGCTGAAGCAGATAAAAAACGTAAGGAAGAAGTTGACCTTCGTAACGAAGTAGATCAAGCAATCTTTGCTACTGAAAAGACAATCAAGGAAACTGAAGGTAAAGGTTTCGATGCAGAACGTGACGCTGCCCAAGCTGCCCTTGATGACCTTAAGAAAGCTCAAGAAGACAACAACTTGGACGATATGAAAGCAAAACTTGAAGCATTGAACGAAAAAGCTCAAGGACTTGCTGTTAAACTCTACGAACAAGCCGCAGCAGCGCAACAAGCTCAAGCAGGAGCAGAAGGCGCACAAGCAACAGGAAACGCAGGCGATGACGTCGTAGATGGAGAGTTTACGGAAAAATAAGATGTTGAGGCGTTAAGAAAACGAAAGAAAAATAGGAAGCCATCGCCTTGTGCGATGCATAAAAGATGGCTTATCTTTTTTCCGAAGTTTTTAGCCGAAACTCAGTTAAGCCTAACTCGTCAAGAATGACTAATCACTAAACTGATTGTCCTTCTACGGTGCTTTACTTAAATGTTAATGATGATAGGAAGAAATCCAGAGGTTGCAACCCAGCCTCTGTTTTTCGATAAAAAGGGACTGAACCTGATTTATTTGGGTTTTGTCTCATCAATATGAAAGAAAGGAACAACGGTGTTCGTAGTTGAACACGGGTTCCCAAATTTCTTACTTAATATAAAAGAAAGGAATTGAACCCGACCTAAATTCTCGGAAAAAAGATAAATCTGCCTAGGAGCATCGCTCCAGCGTCAGATTTCCTATTTTTCAGTTGAATTTTACGGTCTTGGTATCTTGTATGAACAATACTGAATTTTATGATCGTCTGGGGGTGTCAAAAAACGCTTCGGCAGACGAAATCAAAAAGGCTTATCGTAAGCTTTCGAAAAAATATCACCCAGATATCAACAAGGAGCCTGGTGCTGAGGAAAAGTACAAGGAAGTTCAGGAAGCCTATGAGACTTTGAGTGACGACCAAAAACGGGCTGCCTATGACCAATATGGTGCGGCTGGAGCCAACGGTGGCTTTGGTGGTGCTGGTGGTTTCGGAGGTTTCAACGGGGCAGGTGGCTTCGGTGGTTTTGAGGACATTTTCTCAAGTTTCTTCGGCGGAGGTGGTGCTTCACGCAATCCAAACGCCCCTCGTCAAGGTGATGACCTCCAGTATCGTGTGAACTTGACCTTTGAAGAAGCTATTTTTGGAGCTGAAAAAGAGGTTAAGTACAATCGTGAAGCAAGCTGTCGTACATGTAATGGCTCTGGTGCTAAGCCAGGAACAAGTCCAGTCACTTGTGGACGCTGTCATGGAGCTGGTGTCATTAATGTCGATACGCAGACCCCGCTTGGTATGATGCGTCGCCAAGTAACCTGTGATGTCTGTCATGGTCGCGGAAAAGAAATCAAAGATCCATGTACAACTTGTCATGGAACAGGTCATGAAAAACAAGCCCATAGCGTACATGTGAAAATCCCTGCTGGTGTGGAAACTGGTCAACAAATTCGCCTAGCTGGTCAAGGTGAAGCAGGATTTAACGGTGGACCTTATGGTGACTTGTATGTAGTGGTTTCTGTGGAAGCCAGCGACAAGTTTGAACGTGAAGGAACCACTATCTTCTACAATCTCAACCTCAACTTTGTTCAAGCAGCTCTTGGTGATACAGTAGATATCCCAACTGTTCACGGTGACGTTGAATTGGTTATCCCAGAGGGAACTCAGACTGGTAAGAAATTCCGTCTACGTGGCAAGGGAGCTCCAAGTCTTCGTGGTGGTGCAGTTGGTGACCAATACGTTACCGTTAATGTCGTGACTCCGACAGGTTTGAACGACCGCCAAAAAGCAGCCTTGAAAGAATTCGCAGCTGCAGGTGACTTGAAAGTCAATCCAAAGAAAAAAGGTTTCTTTGACCATATAAAAGATGCCTTTGATGGAGAATAACCAAAAAGAGCCGAGTGGCTCTTTTTGGTTATAGATTTTTAAGACTTTCCTTAAGTAATGACGGACGGTAGCGACCTTCTTCGAAGTTCCATACCTAAACTTTGAGCCTAGGTCTCAAAGTTTCCGAACACCTGAAACCAAGCTGTTTCAGGTGTTTTCATTATGGCTTCAAGCCAGTTTTTCTCGTAGAGAAAAACAAGAAAACCACCAGCTATGCTGGTG
>NZ_JUUO01000066.1 GCF_001074975.1 Streptococcus pseudopneumoniae
TACAACAAAATAGGCTCCATAATATCCATAGGGGATTTACCCACTACAAATATTATAGAGCCATTTTTTATCGAAAAGACTTAGTCTTCTTTTCTTTTAGTTAGTCCATAGGCTGCTAGTGTAGCCATGAGTCCTGCGACTACTAGTCCTGCAGAATCGTGACTTCCTGTTTCAGGAAGTTTTTTCTCTGTTGCCACAGGAGCTGGACCTTGAGGAAGAGCTTTGTTTTCCTCAGCAGGAACAGTTATTGGAGCCGATTCACCTGGAATCTCTAGTACTGATTTTTCTTCTGCCGCAGGAGTTGGTACACTTGAGCTTTCTTGTGCTGGTTTTTCTTCTTTGACAGCCGCTTGTCCATGTTCATCGCCTACATGTGCTACCAGAGTTCCGACCTCGACTATTTGTGTAACAGCTTCCTGTGCCACGACACTGGTAACCAATGTTCTAACTTCAGTTCCGTCTGCAGCCGTAGTTACAGAATAGAAATGACTTATACGACCGTTTACACCTTCTGTTACGACACGGGATTGTCCTTTAGGCAATTGATCAGTTTCACGAGTGATGGTTGTGAATGGAATTACTTCCTCTTAGACATCTAGTCTAGATTTTGCCTCAGTAGTTAGTGCAAGACCACTTTCATCACCCTTGTGAGTTACAGGAGCACCGACTTCAACCACTTGGTTTACAGCTTCTTTGGTTACTTTGCTATCAAGGACTGTTTCTGTTGTTTTTCCATTTTCAGTGAGTACAGAGATGTAATGAGTTCGTTCACCTTTGACTCCTGCTGTGATAATATTTTCCTGACCAGCTGGGAGGTTAGGATTTTCTTTCTTGATAACTTCAAATGGAATTTCTTCAGTTCTTGTGATGAGTTCTGGTCTGGTTTCAACATTGGCAGCCACTTCATTTTCATCTAGGCTTCCTGAGTGAGTTGCAGCTGGTTTGAGACCTAGGCGAGCGGCTTTTAGGTTGGCTACAAGTGTGTCAAGCTCAGCTTGTTTATTACGGTTGAGGTTGTAATTTAGAGCTGTTTTAGCTACGTCAAGTGCCTTAAGACTTTCTTTACTATATCCTTCTAAGTTTTCAGGAATTTTAGCTAATTCTTCGCGGAGAGCATTATAATTAGCACGGAAGTAGTCTTTGTTGTGATCTGCAAAGGCAGTCATGAGTTCAAAGATTTCTTCTTCCTTGTACTCAGCGCTTGGTCTATCTGCCCAGATTGAAAGCATACTACCAACTGTTGGAAGGTCTACTTCAGGATATTTTGTAGATGCTAGTTGATTGAATGGTGTTTTTCCAGTATTCTCAATAGCTTTCTTGAGGAAACCACCACCATCTTCTGGTTTTTGACCGAGAATGTAGTACCAGTCACCGTTGGTATTCAAGAACTTATAACCCTTGCTTGCTAGGTATTGAGGTGAAGCAAGGTTATAACCCCACCAGCCTTTAGACCAGTAAGAGATGATGACATCTTTGTCAAACTGAACATCGTCCTTGTCCTCATAGTAGAAGCCATCGTTGAAGGCCATTGGTTGAAGACCTTTTTCTTTAGCCATGGCAGCTAGGCTGTTAGAATAATCTGCGAACTTGTTATAGAGGCCATACCATTTAAGGTAGTACCAACCTTGGGCGTTTGTCGCATCATTGGCATATTCATCTGTACCATAGTTGAAAATTTTTGATTTATCAGCAAAGTAATCCATATACTTGCCGATAAGGGCTTTGGTAAATCCAACTGCTTCTTGATTTTCAAGGTCCATGGTTGTTTTTGAAACCTTATCAAAGTTGGCTTGAGGATTCTTGATGCCAAGTTTTTCCATGGCAACCAGCATGGCATCCATATGTCCAGGACTATTGATAGTTGGAATCACTCCGATTCCCTTATCTTTGGCATAATTAATCAAATCTGTCATCTGACTTTCAGTGAGATGGTTACCATTTGGATCATTGTAATAAGCATTTGTTCCATGTTCAATAGCGCGTTTGACATCATCACTAGAGTAGGTTTTATCGCCCACTTTCATAGACATATCATCCAGCATGAAACGGAGACCATCGTTACCCACTAAGAGATGGAGGTCTGTATAACCATATTCTTTCGCCTTATCGATAATTTCTTTGAGCTGCTCAGGTGAGAAATATTTACGTCCAGCGTCAATTGAAACGATTTTTCGTTTAGCTAATTTTTCATTTTGAGTTGCAGCGCGTTCCTTTCCTGCCTCTGTTGCTGGTTTATCAGCTTCTGCTTTCGTTTCATCTTTTTTCGCTGGTTTATCCTTGTCAGATTCTGACTTATCAGTCTTGTCTGTATCCGACTCTTTAGAATTAGCCTCTTTCTGCTCTTCCTTTTTAGGACTAAGATCCTCTGACTTTTTATTAGAAATTTCTTTTTCAGCAGAAGTTGCTACTTCTTCTTTCTCACTAGGAGTTGAACTCACTTCCTCTTGCGCTTGCGGTTTTTCCTCTGTTTTTGACAGACTAGCTAGCTTATCAGTAGATGAAGTTTCTGCTTCTACAGTTTTTGGAGCTTCTGGTTGAATCTCTGCTTTAGGTTTTTCCTCAGTAGTCAGATTTTCAGCTGCTTGAGGGGAATCGGAAACTGTATGGATGGTCGGTTGGTTTTCCGTAGTAGTGGGAGTAACTCCATCGGCTGCAACAGCTTGTGCTTGGAAAGCAAATCCTATTAGAACAGAAGCTGCTCCTACCGCGTATTTACGAATGGAAAAACGCTGTTTTTTTTCATGTTTCATTGCAAAACCTCCTGATTGCATTTTAATATTGATAACGTTTACACAATTCAACAATTTTATTTTATTTGTTACGTTAACAGGAGTCAAGTAGGATTACTTTAAAACTATAATAAGTATAAAAACTAATAAAAATTAAGCATACAATTCTATTTATTAACATATCTATAGGTAGTGTAATTCGATCTTATTTCTATAAAATATTCTACAAAATATAGAAGGTCATACAAAAAAAGTAAGCGTTTTCTTTTTATTGTGGTATAATATGTATAGAAAAAAGCCCAAGCAAGGCTCAGGCTTTCTTCTTAGTGATCACGGTCACATGAAATGAATTTGATTTTGTAATAATCCGCTCGTTTATAAGTTTCGCTGTAAGCGAGAACTTGACCAGTAGACTCTAGCTTAGTAGTCTTGGTTTGTAAAACGGTTGGGAATTGCTCATCGACTCCGAGGACCGAAGCCGCATGTTCTGGAGTTGGAAATGCTATTTCATTGATTTCTTCAAAATGTTCATCATTCATGTGAATGTGGTAATCTGATTTGAAACGGTTATAGATAGAACTATAATATTCAAGATTTGGATAATTTGCGTTGATGTATTGTTCTGGGATATATGATGTGTGGTAGATGTATGCGACACCATTTGTTTCGCGGACACGTTCAATCTTGTAGTAGAACTGATTACCGCGTAGTCCAAGTTTTTCTAAGTAGCTTAGTTTGTTTCCACGCTCAATAGAAAGGACGGTCACTTTATCATCTTTAGTTTCAAACACTTCTACGTCTGAAAATTCTACGAGTTTGTGTTTACGTGCGCGTGAAACGAATGTACCCTTTCCTTGTTGGCGAACGATGTAACCATCTTTAGCAAGGTCGTTTAAAGCACGAACAACTGTGATGGAACTTACATCATACATAGCGATCAATTCAGCTTCAGTGTAAAATTTATCTCCACTTGCAAATTGCCCAGAGATGATTTTGTTCTTTAATTCATCTTTGATATATTGATATTTTGGAATTGCCATAATTTCACCTCGATTTTACTTCTCCGTTAAAGATTCTACCATAAAAACGGGAAGAATAGTAGTCTTTTGAATAAAAAAATTAGAATAATAGGCTATAAGGTTAAATTACATATAAAAAAGGAGATTTTATACATTTTTATACATGCTGACTGCTTGGAGCTCTATGTCTGTAAAATCTATATCTTTATAAGTTTTTTGTGTAAAAGTTGGTAAAAAATGAAAAAAATTGTGAAAACCTATTGACAAATGTGGTATATTGAGTTATATTCAATATATCAACAAATGAAAGCGTAAACTTTAATTGTCAGAAGGTAAGAATATGACACGATTTGAGATACGAGATGATTTTTATCTCGATGGAAAATCATTTAAGATTTTATCTGGCGCCATTCATTATTTTAGGATTCCGTCAGAAGATTGGTATCATTCGCTCTACAATTTGAAAGCCCTTGGCTTTAATACGGTAGAGACTTACGTTGCTTGGAATCTACACGAACCCAGTGAGGGTGAGTTTAACTTTGAAGGAGCTCTGGATTTGGAGAAATTTCTCCAAACAGCACAAGATTTAGGCCTCTATGCTATTGTACGTCCGTCACCATTTATCTGTGCGGAGTGGGAATTTGGTGGTTTACCAGCTTGGCTCTTAACCAAAGATATGAGGATTCGTTCCTCAGATCCAGCCTATATTGAGGCTGTTGGTCGCTACTATGATCAGCTCTTGGCACGGTTGGTCCCACATTTATTGGACAATGGTGGCAATATTCTCATGATGCAGGTTGAAAATGAGTATGGTTCTTACGGAGAAGATAAGGCTTACCTGAGAGCGATTCGACAGTTGATGGAAGAGCGTGGCATAACCTGTCCACTCTTTACATCAGATGGTCCATGGAGAGCAACTCTGAAAGCTGGAACCCTAATCGAAGATGATCTCTTTGTAACAGGGAACTTTGGTTCTAAGGCACCTTACAACTTCTCACAGATGCAGGAATTCTTTGATGAGCATGGCAAGAAATGGCCACTTATGTGTATGGAGTTCTGGGATGGCTGGTTCAATCGTTGGAAAGAACCGATTATCACACGGGATCCAAAAGAGTTGGCAGAAGCTGTTCGTGAGGTATTGGAGCAAGGCTCTATCAATCTTTACATGTTCCACGGTGGTACAAACTTTGGCTTCATGAATGGTTGTTCGGCTCGAGGGACTTTGGACCTGCCACAAGTTACATCTTATGATTACGATGCCCTTCTAGATGAAGAAGGAAATCCAACTGCTAAATATCTAGCAGTCAAGAAGATGATGGCGACACATTTCCCAGAGTATCCGCAGTTAGAACCATTATACAAAGAGAGTATGGAGTTGGATGCTATTCCACTAGTTGAAAAAGTTTCCTTGTTTGAAACTTTGGATAGCTTGTCAAGTCCAGTAGAAAGCCTCTATCCTAAAAAGATGGAGGAGTTGGGACAAAGCTATGGCTATCTACTCTATCGAACAGAAACAAACTGGGATGCAGAAGAAGAAAGACTTCGTATCATTGACGGTCGAGATAGAGCTCAGCTTTATGTCGATGGTCAGTGGGTCGAAACCCAATATCAGACAGAAATTGGGGAAGATATTTTTTATCAAGGTAAAAAGAAAGCGCTATCTAGGTTAGATATCTTGGTAGAAAATATGGGACGTGTCAACTATGGACACAAGTTCTTAGCGGATACGCAACGTAAGGGAATTCGGACAGGGGTTTGTAAGGATTTGCACTTCTTACTAAACTGGAAACACTATCCACTCCCACTAGACAATCCTGAGAAAATTGATTTTTCAAAAGGATGGACAGAAGGACAACCAGCCTTTTATGCTTATGATTTTACAATCGAAGCGCCAAAAGATACTTACTTAGACTTGTCTGAGTTTGGTAAGGGAGTTGCCTTTGTCAATGGGCAGAATCTAGGACGTTTTTGGAACGTCGGCCCGACCCTCTCGCTTTATATCCCTCATAGCTACCTCAAGGAAGGTGCAAACCGCATTATTATCTTTGAGACAGAGGGTGAATATAAAGAAGAGATTCATTTAACTCGAAAACCTACACTAAAACATATAAAGGGGGAAAACTTATGACAATTGTAGGATGCCGTATCGATGGACGTTTGATCCACGGACAAGTAGCCAATCTTTGGGCTGGAAAACTAAATGTTTCACGTATTATGGTTGTGGATGACGAAGTTGTCAACAATGACGTTGAAAAGAGTGGTTTGAAACTTGCGACACCACCAGGTGTAAAATTGAGTATTTTGCCAATTGAAAAAGCGGCAGCCAATATTCTTGCTGGTAAATACGATAGCCAACGTCTCTTTATCGTGGCTCGTAAACCAGACCGTTTCCTTGGTTTGGTAGAAGCAGGTGTACCACTTGAAACCCTTAATGTTGGGAATATGTCTCAGACACCAGAAACTCGACCCATCACACGTTCTATCAACGTAGTAGACAAGGATGTGGAAGACTTCCACAAATTGGCAGAAAAAGGTGTTAAACTTACTGCTCAAATGGTTCCAAATGATCCAATTTCAGACTTTTTGAGCTTATTAAAATAGGAAAAAATTTTTAGGAGGTCATTGTTATGATACAATGGTGGCAAATTTTACTTCTCACTTTGTACTCAGCTTATCAAATCTGTGATGAGTTGACGATCGTTTCATCTGCAGGTTCCCCTGTATTTGCTGGTTTCATTACTGGTTTAATTATGGGAGATGTGACTACTGGTCTGCTTATCGGTGGTAACTTGCAACTGTTCGTTCTTGGGGTTGGTACCTTCGGTGGTGCTTCTCGTATCGACGCAACTTCTGGTGCGGTTCTTGCGACAGCCTTCTCTGTTTCACAAGGAATTGATACAGCACTTGCGATCACAACAATCGCTGTGCCAGTAGCAGCTCTCTTGACTTACTTCGACGTTCTTGGTCGTATGACTACTACCTTCTTTGCTCACCGTGTGGATGCGGCAATCGAACGCTTTGATTACAAAGGTATTGAACGTAACTACCTACTTGGTGCGATTCCTTGGGCTTTATCTCGTGCCCTTCCAGTCTTCTTCGCGCTTGCATTTGGTGGTGAATTTGTACAACACGTAGTAGACTTCGTTACAAAATACCAGTGGGTTGCAGATGGTTTGACACTTGCAGGACGTATGCTTCCAGGTCTTGGATTTGCAATCTTGCTTCGTTACCTTCCAGTTAAACGTAACCTTCACTACCTTGCAATGGGATTTGGTTTGACAGCTATGTTGACTGTTCTTTACTCATATGTAACAGGTCTTGGTGGCGCTGTTGCTGGTATCGTAGGTACTCTACCGAAAGATGTTGCTGAAAAAATTGGTTTCGTGAACAACTTCAAAGGTTTGTCTATGATTGGTATCTCTATCGTAGGTATCTTCCTTGCAGTGCTTCACTTCAAAAATAGCCAAAAAGTAGCTGTAGCAGAACCTTCTACACCATCAGAAAGTGGGGAAATCGAAGATGACGAATTCTAATTACAAACTTACAAAAGAAGATTTTAATCAAATCAACAAACGTAGCTTGTTTACTTTCCAATTGGGTTGGAACTACGAACGTATGCAAGCTTCTGGTTACCTTTACATGATCTTGCCTCAATTGCGTAAAATGTATGGGGATGGAACTCCTGAATTGAAAGAAATGATGAAAGTTCATACTCAATTCTTCAATACTTCACCATTCTTCCACACCATTATCGCTGGTTTTGACCTTGCCATGGAAGAAAAAGATGGTGTGGGTTCAAAAGACGCCGTTAATGGTATCAAGACAGGTTTGATGGGACCATTCGCTCCTCTTGGAGATACAATCTTTGGTTCGCTTGTACCTGCTATCATGGGGTCAGTCGCAGCAACTATGGCTATCGCTGGCCAACCTTGGGGTATCTTCCTTTGGATCGCAGTTGCAGTAGCTTATGACATCTTCCGTTGGAAACAGTTGGAATTTGCCTACAAAGAAGGGGTTAACCTTATCAACAACATGCAAAGTACCTTGACAGCTTTGATTGACGCTGCATCTGTACTTGGTGTCTTCATGATGGGTGCTCTTGTAGCAACAATGATCAACTTTGAAATTTCTTACAAGTTGCCAATCGGTGAAAAGATGATTGATTTCCAAGACATCTTGAACCAAATCTTCCCACGTTTGCTTCCAGCAATCTTTACTGCCTTTATCTTCTGGTTGCTTGGTAAGAAAGGTATGACTTCTACTAAAGCTATCGGTATCATTATCGCTCTTGCAGTAGGTCTTTCATTCATCGGTAAATTCTTGCTTGGAATGGGCGCATAATTTATGGCTAAATCATTAATTTTGGTGAGTCATGGTCGTTTCTGTGAAGAACTTAAAGGTAGCACGGAAATGATTATGGGCCCACAAGACAATATTTGTACAGTAGCTCTTCTTCCAGAAGATGGCCCAGAAGAATTTACTGCAAAATTTGAAGCTGCTATTGAAGGATTGGATGATTTCCTAGTCTTTGCGGATCTTCTTGGCGGTACACCATGTAACGTGGTAAGCCGTTTGATTATGGAAGGCCGTGACATCGACCTTTACGCAGGAATGAATCTTCCAATGGTGATTGAATTTATCAATGCGAGCCTTACAGGCGCAGATGCGGACTACAAGAGTCGTGCTGCAGAAAGCATTGTGAAAGTTAATGACCTGTTAGCAGGCTTCGATGATGACGAAGACGAATAATACTCTTCGAAAATCAAATTCAAACTACGTCAACGTCGCCTTGCCGTACTCAAGTACAGCCTGCGGCTAGTTTCCTAGTTTGCTCTTTG
>NZ_JUUO01000067.1 GCF_001074975.1 Streptococcus pseudopneumoniae
CAATCCTATTGAGAAAACATGGGCTCATATCAAAAAGCACCTCAAAAAGGTATTACCAAGTTGTAATACTTTTTTCGAGGCTCTTTTGTCTTATTCTTGTTTCAATTGACTATAACAGTATCAACTAAGGATAGCGTTACCGTTGTTCCACTTCCAAAAGTGGAAAGCATAGATGACTGTATCGATAAAGCCAAGTCTCAACTTAAGACGGATAAATTAGAGAAACGGATAGAGGAGTTTAAGAAGAGGAGGAAGTAAGGCTAGCAGAATTTTATTGATAATATAAATGTTTCTATTCATATGAAATATGGTACAATAAAATTGTAATGGAGGTTTAGCAATGATAATTTCAACTCTTAAGAAACTGACGATAAAGTCGTTTGATAATTATGATATTCCCGATGATTTTTTTAAACGAAAAAATTTAGTATTTGGTCACAATGGTAGAGGAAAGAGTTCATTAGCCAGAGCGATTATTGATGAATATAGGTCTTTTCCAGAGACGTCTTCAGATGGATACCGTTTTTTTAATAGAGACTATGTACGGGATAAGCTCTTATTGACAGACTCAAACAATGAATTAAAGGGGGTAAAGGCTTTTTTTGGTGAAAAAGACACTGATATTCAAAATAAGATTATTAAACTAGAATCTGAAATCGTAGATACGATTCAGCTTAAAATGTCAATTAAGGAAGATAGTGATACTGTTAGACAGAAAATTAATGATATTCACGATTCTAAAAAAGGCAAAGCAAGGATATCTAAAAAGAACTCAAGTTTTACATTAAGACAAGTAATTTCTAGCTATGAAAACGATTTGGAAGATGCCAAAAAAGTCAATCCCAATCTTACTAACATAAAAGATTTTTCAGGGGATAGCGAGTCCCTTGAAAAGGAATTAGAAAGGGTTCAGAATATTGTTCTTCCTAATTTAGAAATTAAAGCTCTTTCATCAGAGGATTTGGAATTTTTGGATACTTGTTTATCAAAAAATTATAAGCTTGAAGATATTCCCAGCTTTAAAATTGTTAATTGGATAGAAGAGGGACTGAGTATACATCATCAAGATGAACATGAGTGTTTATTTTGTCATAGTCAGTTGAATATAGAGGAGATTAAATTAAGAGTAGAAAAATATAAACGAAATCAGGTTCAAAAAGATACTCAACGACTGTCTCTCATACTCGAAAAGTTAAAAAATAATTTATCTCTCTTTAATGAAGCAAAAAATAGCACAAATTCTTTACGAATATTGGAAGTCTCTGAGGAAGAAATACATAACTACTATACTATAGAGAGTGAACAGGGACTCATAGAAATTATTAATATTATTATTACAAAACTTTCTGATATGAATAATACTCATTCAGTAAATCTTGATAGTATAAAGAAATTTGAAAATCAGGTCAACAAACTAGATCTCAATTTAAAGAATCTTCGTAGTTCTAAATTAAATAGAATTAATAGTGACCTATCTAATATAGAAACATTAACTAAGGGGGCTATTTATTTAGCTATAAAAGATACTGATATTTTACAGAGCATTAATTCTATAGAAAATTCTGAAAAGGAGTTAATATCTATCGAACGATCCAATAATATTAAACGACTTGAAATTGAAAATTTAAATAAAAGTTTATCTGAGTATAGCGATTTTGCGGAGTTTTTGAATGAAGTATTGAAAGATTTAGGGATTCAATTCTCTTTACAATTACATGGTAAAAATTATTATCTTCAGCATAATTTTCACGATGTTGTTTTGTCAATAAATGATATTAGTGAGGGTGAAAAAAATCTATTAGCTTTGTTATTTTTTTATTTTGAGTTGTATTCTGATAAAGAACAATTACAAATAAAAGAAACAATTGAGTTAATTGTTGTTGATGACCCGATATCTAGTTTAGATGAATCGAATAGATTTTATGTACTAGAAATTATAAAAAGGATTTTTGAAGAAGACCAACCACAAGTTTTTATCTTTACTCATTCTTGGAATGATTTCAGTAGATTAGGCTACCGTTTGAATGATGAAAATGTTTATTCGTTATTTGAAGTGTACAAAAAAGAAACGAGCGAGGTTAGGAAAATTCATGAAAATTTACCTCCTTATAAACTACTATTCAAAGAAATTATAGAGGTAAGTAGAAAAAATTATTCAGAAGAGCTTACTGAAGCCGAAAGATATCATACTGCTAATAGCATGAGAAGAGTTTTTGAAGAATTTTTATATTTTAAAAAGCCAAATCTATTACCTCAACGTAGTAATCATTCAGCAATTGAAGAATTTTATATGAAAGCAACTGGTGAACCACTTAGTAATAACTATCGCAGGAAATTAGGTGAGTTACTAAGTTTTATAAATGTGCTTTCGCACACGCCTTATCGTTCAGATGCTGTGATTGCGAATGCAAAATTTTTGATGAATCTCATTCAGAAACTTGATAAAGTACATTATGATTCGATGATTTCTTAAAAAATATAATTAATAAAATGAAAGAAAAAGAAGGATAGGGAGTAAGTTATGAAATTACAAGAAGTAAGAAATATGTTAGGGAATGATTTTGAAGACATTATTTCTGAGTTTAAAAGAGAAGGAATTGTATTTGAGTCTCAATTCAGCTCTCTAGAATCGATGTTTTGCAAGAAGTACACATATCAATTAGTTGAATTATTGGAGAAAGAAACTCAATTAGAAGTATCCCATGGCTATGCAGTTCCATATTTCTACTTTTTCGATACTAATAGATTTGACCGTTCTGAGGCCACCAGAATTGCTAAAAAGTATCAAATAGATAAAGGAAATATGTAATAAAATAGTTTTTGGAACGGTTAATAAGATTTTCACATATATAAGAATGTTGATTTGTCAGCATTCTTTTTTATTTCAAATGTATTCTCGGAATTAGAACTTGAGGGTTATTAAACTCTTGATTTTTTCAACAAGCTATGGTATTCTTTTTGTTAGTTAATAAACTTACAAAGGAGGACGAATGTTTTCACCTACTAAATTAAAAAGAAAAAGAGAAAGTCAAGGATTATCTCAATCTCAACTTGCATCCAGTTTGGGAATTAGTAGAGCCTCATACTTTAATTGGGAATCAGGTAAAACAAAGCCTAATCAAAACAATTTAAGCAAATTGAGTGAGATTTTGAATGTAGATCTTCGATATTTTGAATCAGAGTATGAAATAGTTGAAACCTATCTCAAACTAACGGAAAGGAACCAAGAAGCAACACTTAATTATGCTACAGAATTGTTGAATAAACAGAATGCAAAGGTTGTAGACATTCCTCAGCGTTTTGCCTATAAGGTCTACGAAAAATTATCAGCTGGTACAGGAACAGCTTATTTTGATGATGGTAATTACGATACAGTTTACTTCGATCATCAATTTGATTATGATTTTGCATCGTGGGTGTTTGGTAATTCAATGGAACCGACATATGAAAATGGTTCAGTTGCCCTTATTAAGCAAACGGGATTTGATTATGACGGGGCTATTTATGCGATCGATTGGGATGGTCAAACCTATATCAAGAAAGTGTATCGTGAAGAAAATGGTCTTCGATTAGTTTCACTCAATCGGAACTATTCAGATAAGTTTGCGCCATATGATGAGAATCCTCGCATTATAGGGAAAATCGTTGGGAACTTTATGCCTTTAGAGGACTAAGTATGAGTTGGTTTGATTATAGTCTCGAACCTAAAAGTGATATTGCCTTTATTGATATGAAATCTTTTTACGCAAGTGTAGAATGTGTCGATAGAGGATTACACCCACTTAAGACTTCGCTTTGTGTTATGAGTCGTGCAGATAATTCTGCTGGTTTAATTCTTGCTTCCTCTCCTATGTTTAAAAAGGTCTTTGGAAAATCAAATGTTGGACGTTCCTATGATTTACCATTTGATGTAAAAACTAGGAAGTTCTCTTACTATAACGCTAAGAAGCAAGGTTTACCGACAACAATAGATTATGTACGTTTTATTGAGGAATGGGCAAAATCAACTGTGATTGTTCCTCCGAGAATGGATACTTATATAGCAGTCAATATGGAAATTCAAAAAATCTTTCAAGATTTTGCGGCAACAGACGATATTTATCCTTATTCAATTGATGAAGGATTTATTGATTTATCAAGTTCATTAAATTATTTTGTGCCAGATAAAAGTATTAGTCGGAAAGATAAATTAGATATTATCTCAGCTGCTATTCAAAAAAAGATTTGGAGAAAAACAGGAATCTATTCAACGGTAGGTATGTCTAATGCTAATCCCTTATTGGCTAAGTTAGCACTTGATAATGAGGCTAAAAAAACTTCGACAATGAGATCCAATTGGTCCTATGAAGATGTTGAAAAGAAAGTATGGTCTATCCCTAAAATGACAGATTTCTGGGGAATTGGGAATCGTATGGAGAAAAGATTACATAGTTTAGGCATCTTTTCGATTAAAGGATTGGCACAAGCTAATCCTGACTTGATTAAAAAAGAGCTTGGTATCATGGGCTTAGAGCTATGGTTTCATGCTAATGGGATTGATGAAAGTAATGTTCATAAACCTTATAAGCCAAAGTCAAAAGGGATAGGGAACTCTCAAGTTTTACCTAGAGATTATGTCAAACAAAGAGATATTGAGATCATACTTCGTGAGATGGCAGAGCAAGTTGCTGTTAGATTGAGAAGAGCTGGTAAGAAAGCAACTGTAGTTTCTATACACTTAGGGTATTCTAAAGTGGAACAGAAACGATCTATTCATACTCAAATGAAGATTGAACCAACTAATCAAACAGCACTACTTACAAACTATGTTTTAAAGTTATTTCACACTAAATATACTTCAGGAGCTATCAGAAGTGTTGCAGTGAGCTATTCAGGTTTAGTAGATGAATCATTTGGATTGATTTCATTATTTGATGATATTGAAAAAATAGAAAAAGAAGAAAGGCTCCAGTCCGCAATTGATGCTATTCGAACAGAATTTGGTTTTACTTCACTATTGAAAGGGAATGCCCTGGATCAGGCTTCTAGAACAATCGCAAGAAGTAAACTCATTGGTGGTCATTCAGCTGGAGGATTAGATGGACTAAAATGATGAATCGTTCTTATTTACCTTTTTTGTCTGCAAGAGAGTATCAAGACCGTGGGATGGCTAAGTGGATGGGATTCTTTTTGTCAGAACATTCCAGTTCTCTTTGGGAAGAAAAAAATAGAGAAGACCTCTCCATTTCCCTATCAATGGAAGAGAAAGTTCTATTTGTTCGTCAACTTTATACGAATGTATTCCCAGCAACTTTTGTTTGTAAGCTCTCAAATAGAAGAAAAGTAGTATCGGGTATTGTTAAAGAGATTGGGAGAGAGTCTATATCCATTAAATCAGACTTTGGTTTTTTTCGCTTAAAATGGGAAGATATACTCGATATACAGATAGAAGGGGTAGATTTATATGAATCGTAAAGAATTATATGATGATAAATTGCAGCTAGATTATTTTTCTGATTCTTATTTACGGTTTGAGTCAGATTTTTATAAGTATTCTGCTTTAGACATACCATTAACATTTATCACTGATGATATTTTACGTACAATGGCTATGTCTCAAAAACATTATTTTAAACTAAACAAAAGTAAATCTTTAGACAATCGTGATCATTACTTTGTTTTTTCTATCAAGATGAACAAAGATAGTAGTGGGATTAGGCAGTATGAATATCAGAGACATTGTTTTAATTTGTAAGAGTCCGACAGGGCTCTTTTTTCTGTGATAATTTTATCAAAAAGTATTTGTTATACTTTTTTTAATTTAGATTTATCTTGGGGGTTTGGGGGCGTGCCACCACATTGTCATATCGTTTGTTTTTGAACCGTGAGGTTTGAAATGGCAGGCGATATGATTTTTGGGATATTGTGGACACAATATCTGAGCTCGCAAAGCCTTACAAAAATGTTGAATCTATTTTGAAAAATGTACTGACAGTGTCTGTAAGCTTACATTGTCAGTACAGGTATCAATGAGGGAGGAAAAGTCATATGAAAAGAGATATACGTAGTATTCGGAAACAATTTCGCTTAACAGAAACGGAAGAAAAACAAATACTAGATTTAATGAGAGAGAAAGGAGAGGATAATTTTTCTGATTTTCTCCGTAAAAGCTTACTATTGTCTGATGGAAAAAAACAGATGGAAAAATGGTTCAACCTTTGGAAAAATCAAAAGTTGGAACAAATTAGCCGTGATGTTTATGAAATATTCATAATTGCTAAAATAAATCATCAGGTTACTCAAGAACATGTTTCTATTTTATTAACTTGTATTCAGGAATTAATTAAAGAAGTAGAAAAAACAAGTCCTCTTAGTGAAAATTTTCGTAACAAATATATGAGGCAGTAAAGTGGAGCACCGATATAGAACAAATTTAAAAAAAGTCTTTTTATCTGACCTAGAATTAGTCAAATTGAATGAAAATATCTCAAAAAGTAACTGCTTATCATTCTCAGAATATGCTAGACGAACTCTATTAGATCCTGGTATGAATTTCATCACCATTGATACAAATAGTTATCATGATTTAATTTTTGAATTAAAACGAATCGGAAATAATATTAATCAAATCGCCAGAAGCATAAATTATTCGAACTTATTAACGGAAGTTGAATTAGATGAATTGAGAAAAGGTATAGAAGAGTTAATAGTAGAAGTGGAGAAATATTTTCTTATCCAATCTGAAAAATTGAGGAAATTTTATGGTCATCACTAAACACTTTGCGATACATGGAAAAAATTATCGTAGTAAATTAATCAAATATATTTTGAATCCAAGTAAAACAAAAAACCTAACACTAGTTTCAGATTTTGGCATGAGAAATTATTTAGATTTTCCTAGTTATGAAGAACTAGTGAAGATGTACGATGATAATTTTTTAAGTAATGATAATATTTACGAATTTCGTCATGATAGGCAAGAAGTAAATCAACGAAAAATTCATTCTCATCACATCATTCAGTCCTTTTCTCCAGATGACCATCTTACTCCCGAACAAATCAATCGGATTGGTTATGAGACAGTTAAAGAGTTGACAGGAGGTAGATTTCGTTTTATCGTAGCAACTCATGTTGATAAAGATCATATCCACAATCACATCATCCTAAATTCAATTGATAAGAATTCTGATAAAAAGTTTCTATGGGATTATAAAGCAGAACGTAATCTAAGAATGGTTTCAGATCGTCTTTCAAAAATTGCAGGCGCAAAAATTATAGAAAATCGTTATTCACATCATCAGTATGAAGTTTATCGCAAAACAAATTACAAATATGAAATAAAACAACGAGTATATTTTCTAATCGAGAACTCAAAAAATTTTGAAGATTTCAAGAAAAAAGCAAAAGCTTTACATTTAAAAATTGATTTTAGACACAAGCATGTTACTTTTTTTATGACTGATTCAAATATGAAACAAGTCGTACGTGATAGTAAATTGAGTAGAAAACAACCTTATAATGAAACTTACTTTAAGAAAAAGTTTGTTCAAAGGGAAATCATAAACATCTTAGAATTTTTACTTCCGAAAATGAAGAATATGAATGAATTGATTCAACAAGCACAATTTTTTGGCTTAAAAATAATTCCGAAAGCAAAACATGTTCTATTTGAATTTGATGGGATTAAGCTTTCAGAGCAGGAATTGGTAAAAACGAATCAGTATAATGTTAGTTATTTTCAAGACATTTTTAATAACAAAAATGAAACTGTTGTCTTAGATAATAAAAATTTAGTTGAACTTTACAATGAAGAAAAGTTAATTAAAGAAAAAAAGTTGCCGATAGAAGATGTGGTATGGAAATCATATCAAGATTTCAAGAGGAATAGGGATGCTGTTCATGAGTTTGAAGTAGAGTTGAATCTTAATCAAGTAGAAGAAGTAGTAGACGATGGAATTTACATTAAGGTGCAGTTTGGTATCCGCCAAGAAGGACTTATTTTTGTACCAAATATTCAAATCAATATTGAAGAAGAAAAAGTTAAAGTATTTATCAAAGAAACCAGTTCTTACTATATATATCATAAAGACTCAGCAGAAAAAAATCGCTTTATGAAAGGTAAAACTTTGATTAGACAATTCAATCTTCAGTATGAACCGCAGTATATGTATAGAAGAATTTCTCTTAGCAAAATTAAAGAAAAAATAGAACAATTAGATTTTCTTATATCTTCAGAAACTAGTTCGAATACTTTTGAAGACATAACAAAAGATTTCATTGACCAAATATCATATCTAGAGAATATGATTCAACAAGTTCAAGATAAAATTGATAATTTGTCTAATTTAGAGGAGATATTGTTGAATGATATGGAAAATGGTTCAGGAAATTTAGAAGATAATATTAATGTCAAAATATCAGTGGACACAATAGAGAAAGATTTGTTCATTTATAAAGGAAGGCTTGAAAAACTGAAGGAACAACATAGAGAGGCTGAAATTACATTTGAGATGTTTAATCGTACGATAAAGAACTACAAGAAAACAAAAAATACGAAATCTAGCAAGGAAAAAGAGCTACATATAGAGTAAACAATTTCCTAAAAAGTATGTATAAAAGACTTTCGTGTGCCAATTTGTCACATTTCATAAAATAAGAAAGTAACTATACTATACTTATTTTAGGAGACATTAGATGTTGAAAAGGATTAGAGATTTACGTGAGGATACTGATTTGACACAAGAATATGTTGCAAAAACAATCTTAAATTGTACAAGATCAGCGTATTCTAAAATGGAATCAGGTACCAGGTTAATCTCTATAGATGACCTTATCAAACTTGCAGATTTTTATAATGTAAGTTTAGATTACCTTGTAGGTCGAGTGGATAATAAAGAAGACCATTACTCCAAAAAGTAGTAGGTTAAGAAAGCACATTGACAATTGAATAGTCCAAAATGGTACTTTCCTCATTTGTGGAGCAAATTTGAATGGCTCGCCATGATAAGAGCGATTTTAAAACCATCAATAAAATAGAGCGATACTTTATATGCCATGATACAAATGATATACAATGATACTTCTGACCGTTCAGGCTGCCACCGTAAAAGAGCAGCAAGTGAAATTCTTATGATGACTTCATCAGTCATGCTATGGAGGAGATTGATAAAAAATAAAAGGGAAGTGATTTTTTGAAATCAAATTTAGAAAATTATATAGTCGAGCTAGAGATGCTAAATCTATTATTCTTAAAAAAACTTATTAGCGAAAAAGAATATGAAAAAATAAAGCTGAAACTGCGTAAAATATACACAAATTAGCTGACCTTTTTTATTGGTTGCGGTAAAATAAATGCAGAGAAATAGGAGGTTAAGCCATGTCAAACAACGTTGAAATTATAAAAGCAAATCCTTTAGTAACTAGAAGAAATGATAATAGTGGTTCTTTATCGAGGAGAGTAGCAGCATATTGTCGTGTTAGTTCCGATAGTGATGATCAAAAAAATAGCTATGATTCTCAAGTTCGTCATTATAGAGAGTATATATCACAGCACCAAGATTGGATTTTGGTTGACATTTATGCTGATGAAGGGATTTCAGGAACTCAAGTTGGAAAAAGACAAGATTTTCAAAGATTGATTTCAGATTGCCTTGATGGAAAAATAGACTATATCATTACCAAAGCCATTGCTCGCTTTGCTAGAAATACATTAGATACTCTCAAATATGTTCGTTTGCTCAAAGATAAACAAATTGGTGTGTTTTTCGAAGAAGAAAATATTGATACTTTAACTATGGATGGTGAGTTACTATTGACGATATTAAGTTCAGTGGCTCAACAGGAAGTTGAAAATACATCTGCCCATGTTAAAAAGGGTTTAAAAATGAAGATGCAACGTGGAGAACTTATTGGTTTTCAAGGTTGTCTTGGTTATGACTATAATCAAGATACAAAGTCGATATCAATAAATGAAAAAGAAGCCAAGATAGTACGTTATATTTTTGAACGATACATTGATGGTATTGGGGGTAGGGCAATAGCTAGAGAACTTGATGAACTAGGTTATAAAACTCCGAGAGGTCTTGATCACTGGCAAGATACAACAGTTTTAGGAATTATTAAAAACGAGAAGTATAAAGGTGATATTCTAATGGGAAAAACTTTCACTGTTGACCCAATTAGTAAGAGACGTTTAATAAATTTCGGTGAAGAAGATAAATACTACATTAAAAATAATCATGATGCGATAATTAGTCCAGAAATTTTTACACAGGCGCAAGAAATTCGATTACGGAGATCAGGAAACAAAAAAACCATAGCAAATACAAAAGGTAAACGAGAAAGATATTCAAGAATGTACCCTTTTAGCAGTAGATTAGAATGTGGTTTTTGTGGTACTGTTCTGTCTAGAAGAAGTTGGCACTCTAGTTCAGAGTACAAAAAGATTATTTGGCACTGTACAACATCTATAAAGAGAGGTAAAAAGTATTGCACTCATAGTAAAGGAATAGAGGAAAAAGCAATAGAAAATGCTTTTTTACAGAGCTACCAACAGTTGTTTTATGAAAATAATAACTTAACTGAAGACTTTCTTGCAATTATAAAAGAAGAGCTTACTGATGATACCTTAAAAGTGGAGTTGAATAAGATAGTTAGTAAATTAAATTCGTTGTACAAAAAAGAAGAAAAATTAGTTTCAATGAATCTAGATGGAAAAATAAGTGATTCTGTATATGAAGATAAATTCAATCAAATACAAATTGAGAAAGAAAAACTTTTAGAAGAAAAAGTAAACTTAGAAGTAACTTTAAAATCAGAAGTTGATATAAAAAGTAGATTAGAGAATTTTAAAGAAATTTTAACTTCACAAAAGACTTTGACGGAGTTTGACAAGGACATTTTTGAAAGTATCGTTGAAAAAATAATAGTAGGCGGAATAAATTCTGATGGAGAAATTGATCCAGCAATGTTGACTATAATTTTTAAAACGGGAGATTCTTCGATTAAAGATGCAAAATCTTACAAATCTAAAAGAAAGAATGCTAAAATAGATAATGATAAATTGTGTTTTAATTCCGTAAACAATGACGAAAAAAAGTGTACAAATAAAGAAAACAACGCATGTTGAGGCGGTATCACTACTTGTGCGAGCTGAGGTATCAGCGAAGTAGAAGTAGATGCTCCGCCCATGGGGTAGCTGTCGTAGAGTAAGGAGTGTACGACGAAACGATACGGTAACAGCGAACCGCTGAGTGTGTAAGTTTGTTAGTAATACGCAATTAATCCTCAAAAGGTTCTCTGAATTGTTAGAGTGCCGTCAACACTTTACCTTGAGACGAAAAGGTTATTAAAGAATCACGTATAAATCTTGAAAGATTGGAAGGATTGTTGATGTATATATTAGAATTGTATCAAAATCTTTTTTCAAAAGACCTAGTAGCTTTTGATTCTTTAGAAGAGGGGAAAGAATTTGTATCAAAAATACCTGGATATACCATAGAGCAAGAAGATGGGTTTGAAGTGGAGTATGTGAATCCTAAACACTTGCCGGATTATATGGAAATTGTCTTCAATGGAAATATTGTCCCTTTATCTAGTTTTTCTTTTAATCCTGAAGAAAATATCGAGATTATTTGGAAAGAGATTTCGAATCTATCCGTTAAAAACGATAAAGTGTTCGAAGGAGCTACAAAAGTAGATGCTTATGTTGTGAACAACGAAGATGCAAAAGATTATGTTCAAGATAGAGAAGCTAAGTATCATTTCATAAAGAAATTATTAGAGAGTAATGGTTTTGAAGTTGATAGAAGTTATTTCGGAAGTGAAGATGGTGAAGCTATCGTCTACAGAAAAAAAGGGAGCGAAGATTGGCACTTCTTATGTCATTTAGATCCAATATTTGTAGAAATTGAAGATTTAGAGGAATATGTGAAGGAAGTACTAGAAGGATTGATATAAGGAATTGAAGAATACTATAAAAGGAGGAGTCTGATGCTCGGAGCAATTATTGGAGATATTGTCGGTTCTGTTTACGAATGGAATAATATCAAAACGAAGGATTTTCCTTTATTTCGTGAGGATTTTTTTCACGGATGATACTGTCATGACCTGTGCTGTTGCAGAAGCAATTATGAATGGGGGACAAAAAGACGACTTCATTGACGCGATGAAGAAATATGGAAGAATGTATCCGAATGCTGATTACGGTGCTCGCTTTAATACATGGTTAAACAGCGATAACCGTGAGCCTTATAATAGCTTTGGGAATGGTTCGGCTATGCGTGTTTCTCCATGCGCTTGGGACATGGACTGTAGTTTTTATGCGAGAACCGGAATGTGGCCATCATCTAGAGAACTTGCGAGCCTTTCTGCAGAGGTAACTCATAATCATCCAGAAGGTGTCAAAGGTGCTATGGCTACAGCTGATGCTATTTTTCTATGTCGTTTTTACTTTGGTGGTTATTGTAGAGAATACGAGCAACCAATTAATGACAATCATACAGAGTGTAAAAGACGGATTAAGGATTATATAGAGAAGGAATACAGCTACAATTTATCTCAAACTTTATATGAGATTCGCCCTACATACCGTTTTAATGAAACATGCCAGGAAACTGTCCCTCAAGCCATTATCGCCTTTCTTGAGAGTAGAGACTTTGAAGATGCGATAAGAAATGCCATTTCCATTGGTGGCGATAGTGATACACTTGCTGCAATCACTGGTAGCATAGCCGAGGCAGCTTATGGTATTCCTGATTGGATTAAGGATAAGGCCTATTCTTACTTGGATGAACCATTAAAGGATGTACTCAGGCGATGGGATAATAAGGTTGATATAAAATAAAAGAGTTTCAATCTCCAGTACGTCATATTTTTCTTTTCAGCATTTTCATTATATAATGGGAGTACATTTATTTACACACGATGAAATGTAACCATTTCTAACGAAGATTAAGGAGAAAGTTAATGAAAAAAGCAATGGTAATTATCAACCCTACTTCTGGTGGGGAAAAGGCTTTGGATTATAAAGAAAAGCTGGATAATAAAGCAAAAGAATACTTTGAGCACGTGGAAACCAAAATTACCGAAAAGGCGCTAGATGCAACACATTTTGCAGCAGAAGCTTCTAGTGAGCAGTACGATGCTGTCCTTGTTTTTGGTGGAGACGGGACTGTCAATGAAGTCATTTCGGGTATTGCTGAGAGAGACTACATTCCTAAGTTGGGTATCATCCCAGGTGGGACGGGTAACCTCATTACAAAACTGTTGGAAATCAATCAAGATATCGATGGCGCGATTGATGAACTGGATTTTGATTTAACCAATAAGATTGATATCGGAAAAGCAAATGACAACTATTTTGGTTATATCTTTAGTATCGGCTCTCTTCCTGAAGCGATTCACAATGTTGAAATCGAGGACAAGACAAAATTCGGTATTTTAGCTTATGCTGTAAATACCATGAAGTCTGTCATGACGGATCAGGTCTTTAACATTAAGGTGGAGACGGAAAATGGAAATTATGTTGGTGAAGCTAGCTATGTTTTAGTTCTCTTGACAAATTACTTCGCTGATAAGAAAATCTTTGAAGAAAACAAAGACGGCTATGCCAACATTTTGATTCTAAAAGATGCCTCTATATTCTCTAAATTATCCGTTATTCCTGATTTACTAAAAGGAGATGTTGTCGGCAATGATAATATTGAGTATATCAGAGCTCGAAATATTAAGATTTCTTCAGATAGTGAATTGGAGTCAGATGTTGACGGCGATAAGTCGGATAACCTACCTGTTGAAATCAAAGTCCTAGCACAGAGAGTAGAAGTATTTTCAAAACCGAAAGAGTAGAAATTAAAAATTAGTTTATTTTTCACTGCGAAATCGAGTTTCATATCAACGATTGGAGGAGGAATGAATTCTCTATTTGATGAATTTCGAACAATTTGTTCACATTTAAACCAAGTCGGAATCACACCCACGCTCATGGGATCTTTGGGTTTTGAATACCGTTCAAATGAAGATTGGGAGCCGTCTGACATTGACATTCATGTGCCTGGTGACCCTAGAGGTTGGGAAGCACCTGATCATCTCAGAATTTATGAATGGGACAAGATAATGAAAGTGATGAAACACTTAGGCTATACCTTAATAGATATTCATGAGCATGAATTCCAAAAAGATGGTCTGAGTGTTGAGTTTGGAAGTATTGATTCTTTACCTGATTTTGCAGGAGTTTTGGAATCAGAAATAGAGTTGATTCATCTCGAGGACACCACGTTTCGTGTTCCAAGTTTAGAACAGTATTTCAGTATATACAAGGCTTCTTCCCAAGATTCCTATCGAAATGACCACAATAACAATAAGGATTTTAAAAAGATAGAGTGGCTGGAAAGAAATTTGTAAATCATCAATCAGAAAGTAGTAGGTATTAAGACTTACTGCTTTTTATTTTGTAAAACAATCCACTCGAAACTACGGACAAGTCTTGAAAATAAAATTTTAAAGTAGTATACTAGAATCACAATTATGAAAACGTTTGCGTTGTAAAGAGATTCAAAGTAAACTAGGAGACAGCTCAATGGAATTAACAGCCATTTACCACAGACCAGAGTCGGAGTACGCTTACCTTTATAAAGACAAGACAATGCACATTCGCATTCGAACGAAAAAGGGAGATATTGAAAGCATCAACTTACATTATGGAGATCCTTTTATTTTTATAGAGGACCATTATGAAGCAATCAAGGAGATGGCCAAAGTAACTTCTGATGCTTTGTTTGATTACTGGCAGGTGGAGGTTACAGTCGGCTATGCACGATTCCAGTATCTCTTTGAACTCACGGATATAGAAGGTCAAAGTATTTTGTATGGTGATAAAGGGTGTGTGGACCATTCTCTAGAAAATCTTCATGCTATTGGAAACGGATTTAAGTTGCCTTATCTTCATGAGATTGATGCATGCCAGGTTCCTGACTGGGTTTCAAATACGGTATGGTATCAGATATTTCCTGAGAGATTTGCCAATGGAAATGCTCGATTAAATCCAGAAGGTACTTTAGACTGGGATTCATCTGTCTCACCTAAGATTGATGATTTCTTTGGTGGTGATTTACAGGGGATTATTGACCATTTGGATTATTTGCAAGGCTTGGGCATTACTGGACTTTATCTTTGTCCTATCTTTGAATCTACGAGCAATCATAAGTACAATACGACAGATTACTTTGAAATCGACCGTCATTTTGGAGATAAAGAGACCTTTCGGGAGCTGGTCGAGCAAGCTCATCAGCGTGGCATGAAAGTCATGCTGGATGCTGTTTTTAATCATATTGGTTCGCAATCGCCTCAATGGCAAGATGTTATCAAAAATGGAGAACAATCTGCTTATAAAGATTGGTTCCATATTCAACAATTCCCAGTGACAACTGAAAAGCTAGCTAATAAGAGAGAGTTACCTTATCATGCTTTTGGTTTTGAGGACTATATGCCTAAGCTAAATACAGCCAATCCAGAGGTCAAGGACTATCTTTTAAAGGTTGCGACTTATTGGATTGAAGAGTTTGATATCGATGCTTGGCGTTTGGATGTGGCGAATGAGATTGACCATCAGTTTTGGAAGGATTTTCGAAAGGCAGTTTTAGCTAAAAAGCCTGATTTTTATATTTTAGGAGAAGTCTGGCATACCTCTCAGCCTTGGTTAAATGGCGATGAGTTCCACGCGGTCATGAATTATCCTTTATCTGATAGCATCAAGGACTATTTTTTACGAGGAGTTAAGAAGACAGACCAGTTCATCGATGAAATCAATGGCCAGTCTATGTATTACAAACAGCAGATTTCCGAAGTTATGTTTAATCTCTTGGATTCGCATGATACAGAACGAATCTTGTGGACGGCAAATGAAGATATTCAACTGGTCAAATCAGCTCTAGCCTTTCTCTTTTTACAAAAAGGAACCCCCTGCATCTATTATGGAACCGAGCTAGCCTTGACTGGCGGTCCAGACCCAGATTGTCGTCGTTGTATGCCTTGGGAACGTGTATCAAGTGACAATGATATGCTGAATTTCATGAAGAAGCTAATCCAGATTCGCAAACACGCGTCAGCAATCAATCCGAATGGTAAGTATAGCCTCCAAGAAATCAAATCAGATCTAGTAGCTTTGGAATGGAAATACGAAGGACAGGTCCTTAAAGCCATTTTTAACCAATCAACAGAAGACTATATTGAAGAGAAAGAAGCGGAAGTAGTAGCCCTGGCGAGCAGTTGCCAAGAATTGGAAAATCAGCTTGTTATTTCTCCAAAAGGGTTTGTGATTTTCTAAAAACTAGTTGATGAAGATTATGATCTTTTACTCAACTTGTATAGTATAATAAGGCTAGTTACTAAACTTGTAAAGGAGAAAAAGATGAAGAAATCAAGAAAATTAGCCACATTAGGAATCTGTTCAGTCTTGTTTTTAGGCTTGGCTGCTTGTCAACAACAAAATACTACTTCTGAGCGGACTAGTCAAAGGCAAATCAGTTCATCTAAGGAAGATTGCTACAAGTATTTAGGTACTAAGTATGCAGATTACACAGGTGACGGACTGGCTAAGCCGTTCATCATGGATAATGATAAGTGGGTTAATCTTTAAAGGTGGTATGATATGACGTTAATCCTAGGACTGATATTTCTATTTTTGATGAGTTGGTGGGTTATTTCAATCGTTAATAGCCAGAAACCACGAAATAATGAAACATTTATCGGTTATATCCAAAGATATGATATTGATGGGGAAGGCTATCAAGCAGAAGTATGGGAAGTGACTGAGGAGGAAGATTCATAATTAAAGAACAGAGTCATTGCTCATATTTCCAAACAGTCCGTTTGTAGTTTTATCTGGATTGGTATATAATTTAACTTAGAGTAAATAGGAGGACTAATTGAATGGAATTAAAAGATTTTACAGAAAAAGAACAGGAAATGATAAAGAATGGGCTTACAACGTCTAAGATTAGTGACAAGGAAACTGCTGAGAAGATTCTTGCGCTAGTACCACAAGACTTGATTAAGCGAATCCCATTTTTCGTCAGAAAACATGCAACAACACGTACGATTAAACGCATTTCAATTGAACACCCTGAACTCTACGCTGCAGCTCAAACAAGTGGTGAAATCCCAGAAAAAGAACGCGAAGAATTACGTCAGATTATCACGACTATCTTTGAACAAAAGATGAATAAGCATAGTATTAAGTAGAGAATGAAAATATATTTTATTGGCGGTTTGGGAAGCAATGTCTATCATAGCAAGGATTTTCTTCAAGAACTAGATTCGCAGGTCTATTTTCTAAATCCATATGAAACGCATCTTCGAGATGAAACAGAATTGAAATCATGGTTTAAAAATGAGATTGTGGAGGAAGAATCTATCTGTCTGATAGGTCATTCTCTTGGAGGAGATTTAGCTCGTTATCTTGCATCGGAATTTGAAGAAGTGAAGAAACTAATTCTTTTGGATGGTGGCTATTTAGATTTAGATAAGATTTTAACTTTAGATGTGGAATTAGAGGAAACTAAAAACTATATCAAATCTCAAATTATTTCGGACTTAGATGTTCTTATTTCTAAAGAAAAATCTGAAGCAAAGCATTGGTCAGAAAATATGGAGAAAGCCGTAAGACAGTCCTATCACTGGAATTCTGAGTATAATAGATATGAGTTAGCTATAAATTATGAAAATATAGAAGCGATACTCAGCCTACGGAGGAAAATACCAGCTTTTAAGAGAGAAGTGGGAGATACCTTGTTTATCAGTCCTTGCTATTCTAATGAAGCTACATGGAGAGAGACAGCCCTAAACGAATTGCCAGATTATTTTGATACTATTTTTCTAGAAAACGTTAGCCATGAGCTTTATACTGAAGCTCCCAAAGAAATTGCTAGTATGATTAATGAATGGCTCTCTTATTCTCTCTGAGATACTTGTATTGCTTGAAATGGTATAAGCTTCGAAATCTGTTAAAATAATGGCATTAATAACTTTTCAAACCATAATATTTATTTTCTCTGATAGATTAACAAATCAAATGATAGAGATTGCTACTGGAGCGAATTATCCTGCCATTGTAATTACGGTAATTATTTGTTATAATACTTCAAAGGAGGAAATCAGATGGTAGTAAAAACAAGAAAACAAGGAAATTCAATCACCATTACCATTCCCAGCGAATTCAATATTCCAAGTGGTGTTAAATACGAAGCAAAATTGTTAGCAAGTGGTGAAATTATCTTTACTCCTGAAGAATTGGATCATCAGGTCTCTTATGTATCTGATGATGACTTTGACTTGAAATTGGATACAATTTTTGATGAATTCGACGATGTTTTCAAAGCTTTGGTGGAAAAATGACAGTCTATTTAACAGAAAAGCAAATTGAAAAAATCAATGCTTTAGTAATTCAACGGTATTCTCCAAATGAGCAAATTCAAACAGTTAGTCCTTCTGCCTTAAATATGATTGTGAACTTACCAGAACAATTTGTTTTTGGTAAACCTCTATATCCAACAATTTTTGATAAAGCAACAATATTATTTGTCCAATTGATAAAGAAGCATGTTTTTGTCAATGCTAATAAACGAACAGCCTTTTATGTTTTGGTGAAATTTTTACAATTAAATGGTTATTACTTTTCTGTTTCTGTGGAAGAAGCGGTTGAAATGTGTGTGACTATAGCGGTAGAAGCTTTAACTGATGAAAAAATGATAAGCTATTCTAAATGGGTTTCTGAACATTCTGTCAGAGAAAAGAACAAAAAGTAAGCTAGTTTGTTAGATTGAAATGAGCATAAGAAAAAAATGAAGAGACAATATTAGAATTCTGTAATACAGAAACTCTGATATTGTCTCTTTTTTATTAAAACACACGATACACATAGGGATTTTCTGGTTTATC
The DNA here is from genome assembly GCF_001074975.1 of Streptococcus pseudopneumoniae. Lineage (GTDB taxonomy): Bacteria > Bacillota > Bacilli > Lactobacillales > Streptococcaceae > Streptococcus > Streptococcus pseudopneumoniae_D. The sequence continues at coordinate 18,916 of NZ_JUUO01000067.1, forward strand.
GACTTTGGTAAAGCTGTCAATTTCCAAGGTTGGGAGGTTTTGTTTGAGTTCTTTATGGTAGTGATTGATCAGTTTTCCTTTGGCCGTTATCCAGGTGTTATTCTCATACTGACGGGTATTTCCCTTTGTCAGCAATCCATAGACACCCGAATCTGCGATACAGTGAATAATGCCGAAGCGGAACAGAAATTGGCTATTGGCATGGCTGGGGTCGTTATAGACAAAGCCTGTAAACTGGACTGTCTTGCCCTCAAATTCATCTGGATAGTCGTAGATGGCTTCCATGACTTCCATATAGTTTTCATTAGTGATTTGAATGCTATCTTGGGATAAGTATTTATCCGCAGCCGTTCGCATCTCCTTTTCATAAGCTGATTTTGAAAAATAAGAACTAGTATCTGGTTTCAAATATTGGCTTGTCGTCCCTTCACTTGTCTGAATGGCTTGATCCGTGCCTTCTGATAAGGGGAAATGATAGCCTTTAGCCGAAACGGTTTGAGAATCCAAGCTAACAGTTGGGAAAGTTAAGCCGACGACAATAGGAATGACCAGAAGAGCAATACTCGTCACCTTCGCCAATCGGCTGTTCAGATGACTGTGGGTTTTAACTTGCTTCATCCAGATATACAATTGAACAATTGCTAAGATAAAGGAAAGTACCATGGAAATATAGGCCAGATAGGAATAGTGCATGTTGATGTACTGGTTTAATTTGCCTGACAGATGCAGATAAATGGTCAGTTCAAAATAGCCAGCTAAAACTAAAAATCGAATCATAGGATGACTCCAATCAAGAGAGAATACACTAAGACGACAAGAGTCACAATCATAATGAATTGACTGATAAATCGTGTTTTCAAGTAATGTTTCATCATGAGAATATTTTTGATATCCAGCATTGGGCCAATGACGAGAAAGGCCAGAACTGGTGCCAAACCAAAACTCGAGAGAAGAGAAGCTCCGATAAAGGCATCCGCCTCACTACATAGCGAGAGAAGGAAGGCCAAAAGCATCAAGAGCAGGATGGCAAAAATAGGGGGCGCACTGATAGAGGTTAGAATCCGTGTCGGAACATAAACCTGTATTATTGAGGCGAAGAGACAGCCAAATACCAAATAACGCCCTGTATCAAAAAATTCATCAATGGCTTGCACAAAGACCTGAAAAACTTTTTTTGCAGGGCTCAAGTGAGAAAAATCATGTTCATGACAGGCCATACGATTTTCTTTTTGAATTGGTTCTTGCCAGAAAAATCCAAGAAAAATCCCAAGTATCACAGCTACAAGAATGGAACCCAGAGCTCGTAACAGGGCGATATGGAAGGAGTTGCCAAAGGCAGAATAGGTCGCAAAGAGAACAATGGGATTGATGACAGGTGCTGTCACAAGGAAGGGAACAGCTGTGTAACTGGGAACCCTTTTTTCCAGAAAACGATTGATAATGGGGACAATTCCACATTCACAAGAGGGAAAAAGAATCCCGACAAAGGTTCCAAAAAAGATTCTCCCCCAACGATTTCGAGGGAGAAAATGATAAACCTTGTCAGGTGTGATATAAACCTCAATTAACCCTGATACAATACTTCCTATCAGAACAAAAGGTAGGGCTTCAATGATAATGGAGAGAAAAATAGCCCCAGTCTGAAGCACGCTAGATGGGAGTTGTTGGAAAGCAGTCATCTAGTTTTTCTTTTCTACTTTGGCTTTTTTCTCTTTGTCATCAGGGAAAGTGACTTGTTTTAAATCAGGGAGTTTCGCAAACTCTTCAAACATCTTGTCCAAGTCGTCCGTTTTTGTAAATTTTACAGCCATAGGTGTACCTCGATTCTAAATTCTACCTCTATTATACTATTATTTTGAAGAAAAGGGAAAAGTTGAAATTTCAAATTGAGTAGCTAATATATAGCTTGATATTACCTGATATATATCATAAGTGTGATATAATTAAATAAAAAGAAAATCATTATCAGAAAATTATGGGAGGTAGTCAAATTGACTTGCTTAATCAGTGTTATTTTGTTACACCAAAGAGATAGAGATAGTTTACTAGAGTCGTTATCAATAGTGGATAGACAAACATTAAAAGATATAGAAGTTATTATTGTAAATCAATCTACAGAGGAAATCGATTCCATTAGCCAACAGATGGATCTATCGTTCAATATTAAGATTATAGACGAAAATTCTTTTGCTGAGTTGTCTGATATGATTACAGGAGATTATATTACGTTTCTATCTTCACATGATTCATTATTTGATTGGACATTTGAAAAGATGTATCATGCGATAAAATTATCCGATACTGATGTTGTTCTTGGTCATTTTGCTGATTTGATTGATGGAGTATTTTACTTTTATCCTTGGGGGGATAATTGGTTGACAGAAAACTTAACGAATGACCAAGTTTTGCAAAAGATGAATGATACAGATCATCGAATTAGAAAACAATATTGCTCATTATTCGGAAAATTATTCAATAGTAAGCTTTTGCGAAAAATAAATCAATTTGATATAAACAACCTTATTTGGAGACTTTATATTCAATCTAAAACTGCAACTTATATTAATTTCCCTACATATATCTATAAACCTATTGTAGATGCTAAATCTCTTAAAGATTCCTATAAAATCATTTTAGAAAATTATGAAAATAGAATAAAAGATTGCGTTGTCTTAGAAAACTATGATGTAGAAAGAGCGAAAAAACAATATATTCAAGAATTGGCAAATTTTAGCGCTTGGTTAAAAAATGATGGTGAACATTTAGATTCTGAAATTGTTTATCATAAGTTGATAGCCGCAGAGAAAGGGATTTTTCCTTTCCTTGACCTTGATAGATTAGATTTCACGATTGTAAGTAATAATTGTGTTGGAGGATTAATCTATAAACAACTTGGTTTTCAATATAGAACACCTTTTGTTGGTTTATTTATTCTTCCTGATGATTATTATAAACTTACAAAGGATTTTCGTTACTATATGGAACAAGAACTTGTTTTCGAAGAGGAACTTATTTCACCGAGCTGGACCCATGAAGTTTATCCTTTGGGGCACTTAGGAGATATAGATATTCATTTTCTACATTATTCTAGTATTGAGGAAGCTAGAACTAAGTGGGAAAAAAGAAAAAAACGTATAGTTTGGGACAATATCTATTTTAAATTTGATAATAAAGATTCAGCCAGTGAAGAAATTCTAAGTAAGATGGATAATCTTCCCTATTCTAATAAATTAATTTTGGTCAATCGTCCATATAAAAATTTAAAAAGTCAGTGCGTTATTCCAGGTCAGGAACATCTTCCAGAACTGGCTATTATGTCTGATCCATTAAATACTTTTGATATCATGGCTTGGTTAAAAAAAGGTGGTAATGCTCTCTAAGTACAAGTTATTGCGCTATAGAATACAAATCTATTCCCTACATATTTTTTAAATGTTCTACGAGTTAATTTGAAACGTTCAGCTTATGGTATAATAGATTCATGGATAAAAAATATGAAAAAATCTCCCAGGATTTGGGAGTGACTTTAAAGCAAATTGATACCGTTCTAAGTTTGACAGCTGAAGGGGCGACTATTCCCTTTATCGCACGTTATCGCAAGGACATGACTGGTAGTCTGGATGAGGTGACAATTAAGGCCATTATCGACTTGGATAAAAGCCTGACAAATCTCAACGACCGTAAGGAAGCTGTCTTAGCTAAGATTCAAGAACAAGGCAAGTTGACCAAGGAATTGGAAGAAGCTATCTTAGCTGCCGAAAAATTAGCAGACGTTGAAGAACTCTATCTTCCTTACAAGGAAAAGCGTCGGACCAAGGCAACTATTGCCCGTGAAGCTGGGCTCTTTCCTCTTGCTCGCTTGATTTTGCAAAATGTAGCTGACTTAGAGAAAGAGGCTGAAAAGTTTGTCTGTGAAGGATTTGCGACTGGGAAGGAAGCCCTGTCTGGTGCAGTTGATATCTTGGTCGAAGCCTTATCGGAAGATGTGACCTTGCGTTCCATGACTTATCAGGAGGTGCTGAGACACTCCAAACTCACTTCTCAAGTTAAGGATGAAAGTCTGGATGAAAAGCAAGTTTTTCAGATTTACTATGATTTTTCTGAGACAGTTGGGAATATGCAAGGCTATCGTACCTTGGCGCTCAATCGTGGGGAGAAACTAGGGATTTTGAAGGTCGGTTTTGAACATGCGACGGACCGTATTCTAGCTTTCTTTGCAGCTCGTTTCAAGGTGAAGAATGCCTATATTGATGAAGTTGTTCAACAGTCAGTTAAGAAAAAGGTCTTGCCTGCTATCGAACGACGCATTCGGACAGAATTAACCGAAAAAGCAGAAGAAGGGGCTATCCAACTCTTTTCTGACAATCTGCGAAATCTCCTCTTGGTTGCTCCGCTGAAAGGGCGTGTGGTTCTAGGATTTGACCCTGCCTTTCGTACAGGTGCCAAGCTAGCTGTCGTGGATGCAACAGGAAAAATGCTGACAACTCAGGTCATTTATCCTGTCAAACCAGCCTCTGCTCGTCAAATCGAAGAAGCCAAGAAAGATTTGGCAGACTTGATTGGTCAATACGGCGTGGAAATTATTGCTATCGGAAATGGGACGGCCAGTCGTGAAAGCGAAGCCTTTGTGGCAGAAGTTCTTAAAGATTTTCCTGAGGTCAGCTATGTTATCGTCAATGAAAGTGGTGCTTCTGTCTATTCTGCCAGTGAACTAGCTCGTCAGGAGTTTCCAGACTTGACCGTTGAAAAACGCTCTGCTATTTCTATTGCCCGTCGCTTGCAAGATCCCCTTGCTGAATTGGTCAAAATCGATCCTAAGTCAATCGGTGTCGGTCAATATCAGCATGATGTCAGTCAAAAGAAATTGTCTGAAAGTCTGGACTTTGTCGTCGATACCGTGGTGAACCAAGTCGGTGTCAATATCAATACTGCCAGCCCAGCCCTCCTTTCCCATGTTGCTGGACTTAATAAAACCATCTCTGAAAATATTGTCAAATACCGTGAAGAAGAAGGAAAAATCACTTCACGCGCTCAAATCAAGAAAGTTCCTCGTCTGGGTGCCAAGGCTTTTGAACAGGCAGTTGGTTTCCTCCGTATCCCTGAAAGTAGCAATATCCTTGATAATACAGGAGTTCACCCTGAAAATTACGCTGCCGTTAAGGAGCTTTTCAAACGCTTGGATATCAAAGACTTGAATGAAGAGGCTCAAAGCAAACTCAAGTATTTATCAGTCAAAGATATAGCGCAAGAGCTAGACCTTGGTCCAGAAACCCTTAAAGATATCATTGCAGACCTTCTCAAACCAGGTCGAGATTTCCGTGATTCTTTTGACGCACCTGTGCTTCGCCAAGATGTCCTAGATATCAAGGACTTAGTGGTTGGGCAAAAGCTAGAAGGAGTAGTGCGTAATGTCGTTGACTTCGGTGCCTTCGTTGATATTGGGATTCACGAGGATGGATTGATTCATATTTCTCATATGAGTCGCAAGTTTATCAAACATCCTAGCCAAGTGGTGTCCGTCGGAGATTTGGTAACAGTTTGGGTTAAGAAAATTGATACTGAACGTGAAAAAGTTAATCTGTCGCTCCTCGCTCCAAATGAAACTGACTGATTACGTTAAGCAGGTTTCACTAGAAGACTTCGGCAGACCTTTTATCCATCATGTCCAGTGGAATTCTCGTCTACGTTCGACAGGTGGGCGATTTTTCCCTAAAGATGGGCATTTAGATTTTAACCCTAAGGTTTATCAAGAACTGGGTTTGGATGTTTTTAGGAAAATTGTCCGACATGAACTCTGTCACTATCACCTCTATTTTCAAGGGAAGGGCTATCAACACAAGGATCGAGATTTTAAGGAACTGTTGAAAGCAGTGAATGGATTACGCTTTGTACCGTCCTTGCCCAATAGCAACTCCAAGCCACTCAAGCTCTATCGTTGCCAATCCTGCCAGCAAAGTTATCAGCGCAAGCGTAGGATTGATACCAAACGCTATCGTTGTGGAGTTTGTCGAGGAAAGTTGCTACTAATAAATCAGCCTGAGGACTGATGAAAGCCGAGCTTACCTGTGATATACTATGTCTAACCTAGCAGAAAGAGGAAATATCATGAACAGTAAATTTTATAAAATGAGAAGAAATCGCATGATTTCAGGAGTTCTGGCAGGTCTGTCAGATAAGTGGAACTTTGATGTTACCCTTGTTCGTTTTCTGTTTGCTATTTTTACAGTCGCAAACTTTGGACTTGGCGTGATTATTTATATCATCCTAGCTTCTATCATGCCAACCAAGGAAGAAATCGAAGCAGAAATGTACGGAACAGGTCCACGCAAACGCAAAGAAGCCCAAGCCATTGACGATAATGAAGGCTGGTTTTGGTGAGGTTCTTCAAAAGATTTGAAATAAGAAAAAAGCTTTAAATCAATAGTCTAAACTGCTTGATTTAAAGCTTTTTTACTTTTAATAATATTTTTCCAACTTTATCTACAAACTAAAAGCATGTTTTTGAACTCATTTTTTTAATCTGATTTTTCATGCTGAGACAATACATTTTTTGATAAATGATGGATACTGATAACAACTGATAGCCAGCAAATAGCATAAGCAGTAGCTGTAATTCTTGTACCGATAAAGTATGTCTTTTCAACTAAGAGCTGACCGATGAATGGAGAGAGGAGATAGAGAAGTCCGATGAGTATATGTTCTTTGTGTTTCATTAAAGCGCACCTTCTTTCCTTATAGGTAGAACGACTTGCAAGTGTTCAATTTAATGGTATATTATCTAGGTAAGCTTACTCAAATGTTAGTTCCCGCTTCCTCCTTTCCAAAGTAAGCCTTTTCGCACTTATATTTTACAACTTTAAAAATAGGAAATCAAATCATTTTCTAAGTAATTTTGCTTACATTTCCCCCAATCTTACAAAAATGTAAGATTAAAGTCTCTTTTGTAAGGTTAGGTTATGGCAAGCGGTCTTTTTTTGATGTAAACTAGACTCATAAAGAACAAAGGAGTAACATTATGAAACAAATCTTACATAAGAAAACTAGAAAACCAAGTCACAAAGAAATCGAGCGTGTTCAGCTAGGATGCGCTATGATGCAAGCGACATTTCATTTGATGGGATATTAAGAAAGGAGATTCTCATGACACTTTTAGATGTAAAACACGTTCAAAAAATTTATAAAACTCGTTTTCAGGGCAACCAAGTAGAGGCCCTAAAGGATATTCACTTTACCGTAGAAAAGGGTGACTACGTTGCCATCATGGGTGAGTCTGGTTCTGGTAAATCCACTCTTCTCAATATCCTAGCTATGCTGGATAAACCAACACGTGGTCAGGTTTACCTGAATGGAACTGATACAGCAACCATTAAAAATTCACAAGCTTCTAGCTTCCGTCGTGAAAAATTGGGCTTTGTCTTCCAAGACTTTAACTTGCTAGATACCCTATCTGTTAAGGACAATATCCTGCTTCCCCTTGTCTTGTCAAGAAGACCTATTACGGAAATGATGAAGAAATTGGTAGTGACAGCTGAGAATCTAGGTATCAACCAATTGCAAGAGAAGTACCCTTACGAAATTTCAGGTGGTCAGAAACAGCGTGTAGCAGTAGCCCGCGCCATCATCACAGAACCTGAGATCCTCCTTGCGGATGAGCCAACAGGAGCTCTTGACTCCAAGTCATCTGCAGCCTTACTTGATGTGTTTGACGAAATCAATGAACGTGGTCAAACCATTCTCATGGTAACCCACTCAACGGCAGCAGCCAGCAGGGCTAAGCGTGTACTCTTTATCAAGGACGGCATTCTTTACAATCAAATCTACCGTGGAGAGAAGACAGAGCGTCAGATGTTCCAAGAAATCTCTGATACCTTGACTGTCATGGCAAGCGAGGTGAATTAGTATGTTTCGATTAACCAATAAGTTAGCGGTATCGAACTTGATTAAAAACCGCAAACTCTACTATCCTTTTGCGCTGGCTGTTCTCTTGGCAGTTACTATCAGCTATCTATTTTATTCATTAACTTTTAATCCTAAAATGGCAGAGATGCGGGGTGGATCTTCTATTCAATTTACCCTACAACTAGGTCTCATCGTAGTGACACTTGCATCTGCCATTATCGTCCTCTATGCAAATAGTTTTGTCATGAAAAACCGTTCCAAGGAACTAGGGATTTATGGCATGTTGGGCTTGGAGAAACGTCATCTAATCAGTATGACCTTTAAGGAGTTAGTGCTATTTGGAATTTTAACTGTTGGAGCAGGTATCGGTATTGGAGCCTTGTTTGACAAGTTGATTTTCGCTTTCCTACTCAAACTGATGAAATTGAAGGTAGAACTAGTCGCTACCTTCCAGATAAAAGTTGTCATTACAGTACTTGTTGTCTTTGGATTGATTTTTCTAGTCCTCATGTTCCTGAATGCCCTTCGAATTGCCCGTATGAATGCTCTCCAGCTTTCTCGTGAGAAAGCTAGTGGTGAGAAAAAAGGTCGTTTCCTACCTCTCCAAACCATTCTTGGTTCCATAAGTTTAGGGATTGGCTATTATCTTGCCCTTACTGTAAAAGATCCTCTTACAGCCTTAGCAACCTTCTTCATAGCTGTTTTGCTGGTTATCTTTGGGACCTATCTCTTGTTTAATGCAGGAATTACCGTTTTCCTTCAAATCTTAAAGAAAAACAAGAAATACTATTACCAACCTAATAACCTCATCTCTGTTTCCAACTTGATTTTCCGTATGAAGAAAAATGCGGTTGGACTAGCAACCATCGCTATCTTGTCAACAATGGTTTTGGTAACCATGTCAGCAGCGACAAGCATTTTCAATTCCGCAGAATCCTTTAAAAAAGTTCTAAATCCTCATGATTTTGGGGTTTCAGGACAAAATGTTGAAAAAGAAGATTTGGACAAACTCTTGAGCCAGTTTGCAAGTGACAAAGGTTATAAGATTAAAGAGAAAGAAGTGCTTCGTTACACTTACTTTGCTGTTGCGAATCAAGAAGGAAATAAGTTAACACTTTTTGAAAAAGGACAAAATCGTGTCCAACCCACAACAGTTTTCATGGTATTTGACCAAAAAGATTATGAGAATATGACTGGTCAAAAACTGTCTCTATCAGGAAATGAGGTCGGACTCTTTGCAAAGAATGAGGGAGTTAAAGAACAGAAAACTCTAACTCTGAATGATCATCAATTTTCTGTCAAAGAAGAATTTACTAAAGATTTCATTGTGAACCATGTCCCAAATCAGTTTAATATTTTGACTGCTGATTACAATTACCTTGTTGTTCCTGATTTACAAGCCTTTTTGGACCAATTCCCAGATTCGGCTATCTATAATCAGTTTTACGGAGGCATGAATGTAAATGCCAGCGAAGAAGAACAACTCAAGGTCGCTGACGAGTATGATAAATACCTCGATCAGTTTAATGCTCAATTAAACACGGAAGGTAGCTATGTGTATGGTAGCAATCTAGCAGATGCTAGTTCTCAGATGAGTGCCCTCTTTGGTGGTGTCTTCTTTATCGGTATTTTCCTATCCATTATCTTTATGGTCGGAACCGTTCTAGTCATCTACTACAAACAAATTTCTGAAGGTTATGAAGACCGTGAACGCTTTATTATCTTGCAGAAAGTCGGTTTAGATCAAAAGCAAATCAAGCAAACCATCAACAAACAGGTTTTAACTGTTTTCTTCCTTCCTTTGCTCTTTGCCTTCATACATCTAGCCTTTGCCTACCATATGCTTAGTCTGATTTTAAAAGTGATTGGTGTAATAGATACGAATATGATGTTGATTGTGACCTTGTCTATCTGCGCTATCTTCCTCATCGCCTATGTGCTGATTTTCATGATTACTTCAAGAAGTTATCGCAAGATTGTGCAAATGTAAAAAAGATACCTCGACTTCAAAATCGAGGTATTTCTTGTATTCTAAATGCTGAAAAGTTGTCCGAGCAGGAAGGTCACTCCCATAGTCAAGAGACCAATAGCAAGGTTCCGAATCATAGCTGTTTTGGTTGGGGCTTTTCCAAGTCTGGCACTAGTGTAACCAGTAAGAAGAAGGGATACACCGACGATAAGGACGGTAGCAGGGATGCGGTATTCACTTGGGAAAATGGTCACTGACAGCATTGGTGGCAAGCTACCAAGGAAAAAAGAAATAAAGCTAGAGATGGCAGCGTGCCAAGGATTGGTAAATTCTTCATACTCAATCCCATATTTTTCCTCTACCAAAGCCTTGAGTGGATTTTTAAGAAAGGCCTTGTTGGTCAAGAGTTGAGCAGAGGTTTCGCATTCTCCATTTTGGATATAAGCAGTATAGAGAGACTTTTTGGCTAGCTCCATATCTTGGTCTAGCAAGAGTTTCTCACGCGCAACGGCTGCTTCCTCGGTATCTTTCTGAGTTGAAACGGATACATATTCTCCACCAGCCATTGAAAAGGCGCCGGCCAAAATAGCTGCAAATCCTGATAAAAAGATAATCCAGATATTGCTCGTAGCACTAGCAACCCCGATAACCACACCAGCAATGGAAATAATTCCATCATTGGCACCAAGAACACCCGCACGCAGGATATTTAAACGACCTGCAAAATTTGAATCAATTTCGTGATTTGTTTCTGACATACTATTCTCCTTTTTATCCAGTATAAAGGAGAAATATATAAAAATCAATTTTTTAAAATTATATGAAAAAAGTTGCACGATTCTAATGAAAAAGAGGAAAAACTTTTCTGTTTAAGCTTTATCAATAAAACATGCTATAATAGTTGCAGAAAGGTTGGTATTTATGGCTAGGATATTGGTTATTGAAGACAATAGTGATATTCAAGAAATTTTGAGAACACTTCTTACTGAGGAACATGAGGTGATTCAAGCCTTTTCTGGTACAGAAGGAATCATACTTTTTAACCAAGGTGGGATTGACCTCGTTTTGCTAGATATTATGCTTCCTGGGAAAAATGGGGATCAGGTTTTAAAAGCTATCAGGGAACAAAATCAAACTCCAGTCATTATGCTAACAGCCTTGAGCGATAAGAAGTTAATCAGTCAATACCTCTTAGACGGTGCCAATGATTACATAGTGAAACCTTTTGATTTGGACGAAGTCTTTGCTAGAGTTACTGTTCAGTTACGCCAAAGTGTAGAAAAACAGCCTATGGAAATAGAAAAAACTGAACATCTGCCACAAAACTTGAAAAATATCCAGTTTGATGCAGAAAGCTTTGAAATCAAAAATAGTCAGGAAACGCTTCGCCTTGCTAAGAAAGAATGCTTGATTCTCCAAACTCTCCTTAAACATCCTAAGAAAATTTTCACCAAGGAAGAACTTTATGAATTGGTCTGGGAGGAGAGCTATCTACCTGGAGATAACACCCTGAATACGCATTTGAGTAATCTTCGTAAAAAATTAAACCAACTTGATCCAAATCAAGAATATATTGAAACCATTTGGGGAGTTGGGGTAAGATTAAAAGGAGATAAGCAATGACCTACATGATAATCTTTGTCCTACTGGTACTCCTACTTATTTTATCGATTTCATTGATTCGCTACCATCTAGCACTTAAAAACTTGAGTCAACAAATCGAAGACAAGATTCTTACGGGGAGTATGAAAAGAGTCGGAGTCAGTATTTTTTCCAAACATTTTTTACATCTCTATCAGCAGATTGAGAATCTATTTCTGGAAGTGGAACAATCTCGGTTGGTTATGAAAAGGGAAAAGCAGACTCTAGATATGGCCATCAGCAATATCTCCCATGATATTCGGACACCTCTGACCATCGCTTCAGGATACACGCAACAATTGATAAAGTCTCCTGAAAACAAAGCAGAAACCTTACAAAAAATAGCCCAGCATCTTGATTTAGTTTCCAAACGTTTAGAGGCTCTCCTAGAATATCGGCGTTTGATGGAAGGGGCAGTCAAACCGAAACTGGAAGAAGTGGATCTTTCAGTTTTTATTACCAAGAAGACTCTGGCTTATTATGATGTTTTTCAGGCGGCAAATATTACGCTTGATTTTAAGGTTGAAGCTGGTCTGAAAATAAGGACTGATGAAGACTTGCTGGATCGAATTTTACAAAATCTGCTTGGAAATGTCCTCAAGCATGGCAAGGAAGAAGCACGTCTATCTTTAAGAAAGGAAAAGGAACAGCTTGTCTTAGAAATTGCAAACCTTGTCAAACAGCCCATCAAAAGAATAGAAAATCTCAGCAACCGTTTTTATTCTGAAAATCTATCTGATACGGAAGAATCCTCTGGTTTAGGCCTTTATATCACTGAGGAATTATGCCATCTTCTTGGTTCAGAGATGAAACTAAGCACAGATGGACAGTGGTTGTCGGTTTTCATTTATTTTTAACGAAAAGAGGCTCCGGCAAAAACTAGCTTCTAAATCATGACGACCCGTCTAACGGGTTGTTATGACTTGTCTCGTACCTATCGGAGCGAGACTGACTAATAGTCACATAAAAAAACGAGTATCTCCAACTACGGAAATGCTCGTTTTTTTGATAGTTAGAAGTGGTTTTTTGCCCAACCTTCTTTTTTTATATCTTTTACAATCCTGCAAATTCTTTGATTTCTTGTGCTGACATTGAAGAGTCACAACGGACATTGATTTGTCCATCTGCAATGTGAACGAAGCCTGGTACAGTTGGGATTCCATAGCGTGAGCGAAATGCTTGCAACTCATTGAGTTGGCTTGGTTCTTCACTGTTGATAAAGTAGATGTGCGCTTTGGTTTCAGCTACGACACCTGCCAATGTACCTGCAAATTTACGGCAGTAAGGGCAAGTTTTGCGACCGATAAAGAAGGTTGCAGTTTCTTTCTTATCAAGAGCTTCTTGCGCACGCGCAACTGTAGTGACTTCAAGGTCTTTGATATTATCTAAAAATTGTTCCATGAGATTACCTCGCTTTCGTTGATAAGTCTAGTATGCCATAAAGTTTCTAAAATTGCTTAGATTTGATACGAAAAAAAGATGAGATTGGTTTGTCTCATCTTTTATAGGTCTTTATTTTACAAAAGCATTGATTTCTGCTTCGATGTTAGCAATCTTAGCTTGTGATTCTTCGTTGGTTTCACCTACAACTGCAATGTAGAACTTGATTTTTGGTTCTGTACCTGAAGGGCGAACGGCAATCCATGAACCGTCAGCAAGTGTATATTTCAAAACATCACTTGGAGGAGTTGTTAAGTTTGTAACAGTACCGTCAGCAGCAGTAGCAGTTTGTGCCTTGAAGTCTTCTACGACAGTGATAGCTGTTGTGTTCCATTCTTTTGGAGCATTGTTACGGAATTTAGCCATAATCGCTTTGATTTGTTCAGCACCATCGACACCTGAAAGAGTAACAGAGATTGTCTTTTCTGCGTAGTAGCCGTACTCTTTGTAGATTTCTTCGATACCGTCAGCAAGTGTCAAACCACGTGAACGGTAGTAGGCAGCAAGTTCAGCAACGACAAGAACAGCTTGGATAGCGTCTTTATCACGTACGAATGGTTTAATCAAGTAACCGAAGCTTTCTTCAAATCCCATCATGTAAGTGTGATTGTGTTTTTCTTCGAATTCTTGGATTTTTTCAGCGATAAATTTGAAACCTGTCAAAACGTTGAACATAGTTGCGCCGTAGCTTTCAGCAATCTTCGTTACCAAGTCAGTTGATACGATAGATTTACATAGGGCTGCATTTTCAGGAAGAGTTCCAGCGTTTTTGTGGGCTTCCAAGATGTATTTAGCCATGATAGCACCGATTTGGTTACCTGATAGGTTAAGGTAGCTACCATCTTTTTGAAGAACTTCAACACCAACACGGTCAGCGTCTGGGTCAGTTGCGACAAGAACATCTGCACCAACTTGACGACCAAGTTCTTCAGCAAGGGCAAAGGCTGCTTGGCTTTCTGGGTTTGGAGATTTAACAGTTGAGAAGTCTGGGTCAGCAGTTGCTTGCGCTTCAACAACTTGAACAGAGTCAAATCCTGCTTGGGCAAGAGCACGACGAGCCAACATTTCACCAGTACCATGAAGTGGTGTGTAGACAATCTTCATGTCTTTACCGAATTCTTCAATCAAGGCTGGATTGATGTTTACGTCTTTAACCTCTTTAAGGTATTCTACGTCAACAGCTTCGCCGATAACTTCAATTAAGCCAGAACCTTTTTCAGCTTCCACATCAGCAACTTCAACTGCAAATGGATTTTCGATTGCACGAATATAAGTAGTCAAAGCGTCTGCATCGTGTGGAGGCATTTGTCCACCGTCTTCACCGTAAACCTTGTAACCGTTAAATGGTGCAGGGTTATGGCTGGCTGTGACCATGATACCTGCGAAACAGTTGAGGTGACGAACTGCAAATGAAAGTTCTGGAGTTGGACGAAGGCTTTCAAATACGTAAGATTTGATGCCGTGTTTAGCAAGAACTGCCGCAGATTCAAAGGCAAACTCAGGTGAGAAGTGACGGCTATCGTAGGCAATTGCTACACCGCGTTCTTTTTCATTTCCACCTTTTGACTCAATCAAACGAGCCAATCCTTCAGTAGCTTGGCGAACAACGTAAATGTTGATACGGTTTGTACCAGCGCCAATCAAGCCACGCATACCTGCAGTACCAAATTCAAGATTTGTATAGAAGGCATCTTCCTTCGTTTTTTCATCCATATTTTCCAAATCTTGACGAAGGTAGTCAGGAAGCTCCGCAAAATCAACCCATTTCTGGTAATTTTCTTGGTAAGACATTAAAATTCTCCTTTTTGTAAATTCTTTTAACCGTTCACATTATAGCACTTTTTAGTGTTTTAGTAAAACGGTAGCATAATTTTCAGAAAAGTAGTGGCATATGCCTGTTTATCAAGTCTTGAATGCCTTAGGGAAACATGCTATACTACTTGTATGATTATTTTACAAGCTAATAAAATTGAACGTTCTTTTGCAGGAGAGGTTCTTTTTGATAATATCAATCTGCAGGTAGATGAACGAGACAGGATTGCTCTTGTCGGGAAAAATGGTGCAGGTAAGTCTACTCTTTTGAAGATTTTGGTTGGAGAAGAGGAGCCAACTAGTGGTGAAATCAATAAGAAAAAAGACATTTCACTGTCTTACCTAGCCCAAGATAGCCGTTTTGAGTCTGAAAATACCATCTACGATGAAATGCTTCATGTTTTTGATGACTTGCGTCGGACTGAGAAACAACTTCGCCAGATGGAGCTGGAGATGGGAGAAAAGTCTGGTGAAGATTTAGAGAAACTGATGTCAGATTACGATCGCTTATCTGAGAATTTTCGTCAAGCAGGTGGCTTTACCTATGAAGCTGATATTCGAGCGATTTTAAATGGATTTAAGTTTGACGAATCTATGTGGCAGATGAAAATTGCCGAGCTTTCTGGTGGCCAAAACACCCGTCTGGCTCTAGCCAAAATGCTTCTTGAAAAACCAAATCTCTTGGTCTTGGACGAGCCAACCAACCACTTGGATATCGAAACTATTGCCTGGCTAGAGAATTACTTGGTGAACTATAGCGGTGCCCTTATTATTGTCAGCCACGACCGTTACTTCTTGGATAAGGTTGCGACGATTACGTTGGATTTGACCAAGCATTCCTTGGATCGCTATGTGGGGAATTACTCTCGTTTTGTCGAGTTGAAGGAGCAAAAACTAGCTACTGAGGCAAAAAACTATGAAAAGCAACAGAAGGAGATTGCAGCTCTGGAAGACTTTGTCAACCGCAATCTAGTC
Source organism: Streptococcus pseudopneumoniae (assembly GCF_001074975.1). Classification (GTDB taxonomy): domain Bacteria; phylum Bacillota; class Bacilli; order Lactobacillales; family Streptococcaceae; genus Streptococcus; species Streptococcus pseudopneumoniae_D. The sequence goes on from NZ_JUUO01000067.1 coordinate 34,652, forward strand.
CGAGCTTCAACGACCAAACGTGCCCAATCTCGTCGTAAACAACTGGAAAAAATGGAGCGTTTGGACAAGCCTGAAGCTGGTAAGAAATCAGCCAACATGACCTTCCAGTCTGAGAAAACTTCGGGTAATGTTGTTTTGACTGTTGAAAATGCAGCTGTTGGCTATGACGGGGAAGTCCTGTCACAACCGATTAACCTTGACCTCCGTAAGATGAATGCTATTGCCATCGTTGGTCCCAATGGTATTGGCAAGTCAACCTTTATCAAATCAATTGTGGATCAGATTCCTTTTATCAAGGGAGAAAAGCGATTTGGTGCCAATGTTGAGGTGGGTTACTATGACCAGACGCAAAGCAAGCTGACGCCAAGTAATACTGTACTTGATGAACTCTGGAATGATTTTAAGCTGACGCCAGAAGTTGAGATCCGTAATCGTCTTGGGGCCTTCCTTTTCTCAGGAGATGATGTTAAAAAATCAGTCGGCATGCTTTCAGGTGGCGAGAAAGCTCGTTTGCTTTTAGCTAAATTGTCCATGGAAAACAACAACTTCCTGATTCTGGATGAGCCGACCAACCACTTGGATATTGATAGCAAGGAAGTGTTGGAAAATGCCTTGATTGACTTTGATGGCACCTTGCTTTTTGTCAGCCATGACCGTTACTTTATCAATCGTGTGGCAACTCATGTACTGGAATTGTCTGAGAATGGTTCGACTCTTTACTTGGGTGATTACGACTACTATGTTGAGAAGAAAGCAGAAGTAGAAATGAGTCAGACTGAGGAAGCTTCAACTAACAATCAAGAAAAAGAAGCAAGTTCAGTCAATGACTACCAGGCTCAGAAAGAAAGTCAAAAAGAAGTTCGAAAACTTATGCGACAAATCGAAAGTCTAGAAGCTGAAATTGAAGAGTTAGAAAGTCAAAGCCAAGCCATTTCTGAACAAATGTTGGAAACAAACGATGCCGGCAAACTAATGGAATTGCAGGCTGAGCTGGACAAAATTAGCCACCGTCAGGAAGAAGCTATGCTTGAGTGGGAAGAATTATCAGAGCAGGTGTAAAGATGGAACATCTTGGAAAGGTATTTCGTGAATTTCGAACAAGTGGGAATTATTCCTTAAAGGAGGCGGCAGGGGACTCCTGTTCAACCTCTCAGTTATCTCGCTTTGAGCTTGGGGAGTCTGACCTAGCAGTCTCACGTTTCTTTGAGATTTTGGATAACATTCATGTCACAATAGAAAATTTCATGGATAAGGCAAGGAATTTTCACAATCATGAACATGTTGCCATGATGGGACAAATTGTGCCCCTTTACTATTCAAATGATATTGCAGGTTTTCAAAAGCTTCAAGAAGAACAACTGGAAAAGGCTAAGAGTTCAACTAATCCCCTCTATTTTGAGTTGAACTGGATTTTGCTACAAGGTCTGATTTGTCAAAGAGATTCGAGTTATGATATGAAGCAGGATGATTTGGATAAAGTAGCAGATTATCTCTTCAAAACGGAAGAATGGACCATGTATGAATTGATTCTTTTCGGGAACCTCTATAGTTTCTACGATGTGAACTATATCACTCGGATTGGTAGAGAAGTTATGGAGAGGGAAGAATTTTATCAAGAAATTGGGCGCCATAAGAGATTAGTGTTGATTTTGGCCCTCAATTGTTATCAGCATTGTCTAGAGCATCTTTCTTTTGATAATGCAAGCTATTTTGAGACTTATACAGAGAAGATTATTGGTAATGGTATCAAACTGTATGAGCGTAATATTTTCCATTATCTAAAAGGCTTTTCCTTGTACCAAAAAGGACAGTGTAAAGAAGGTTGTAAGCAGATGCAAGAGGCCATGCATATCTTTGACCTGCTAGGTATTCCAGAGCAAGTAGCCTATTATCAGGAACACTACGAAAAATTTATCAAAGATTAATTTTCCCAAATAAGGGAAAAAACCAAAAGCTTCTTTCGGTTTTGATACAATAGTTTCAAAATTTGAGAGGAGTTTTTATATGAATCGCTATGCAGTACAGTTGATTAGTCGCGGAGCTGTTAACAAGATAGGGAATATGCTCTATGATTATGGAAATAGTATCTGGTTGGCTTCCATGGGAACTATCGGACAGACAGTTTTAGGAATGTATCAGATTTCTGAACTCGTCACATCTATTCTCGTAAATCCTTTTGGTGGAGTTATATCAGACCGTTTTTCTCGTCGTAGGATTTTAATGGTGACAGACCTTGTTTGTGGGATTCTTTGTCTGGCTATTTCTTTTATAAGGAATGACAGCTGGATGATTGGAGCTTTGATTGGGGCTAATATTGTGCAGGCTATTGCTTTTGCCTTTTCTAGACCTGCAAATAAGGCAATTATCACAGAATTGGTAGAGAAAGATGAACTGGTTCTTTACAATTCTCGTTTGGAATTGGTGATGCAGGTTGTCAGTGTGAGTTCCCCTGTGCTTTCTTTTCTGGTTTTACAGTTTGCAAGTCTTCGCATTACCTTAGTATTAGATGCCCTTAGTTTTTTCCTCGCTTTTGGCTTGGTAGCATTGCTTCCAAAGAAAGAAGAGAAGACTATGGCAGAGAAGAGACTTACATTCAAAGTTATTTGTGCTGATATCAAGGAGGGAGTTCATTATATTGTGAAGCAAAAGGAAATCTTCTTTTTGTTAGTCATGGCTTCAAGTGTCAATTTTTTCTTCGCAGCCTTTAATTACCTCCTTCCCTTTTCAAATCAGCTCTATGGAGTTCAAGGTGCCTATGCCACTATTTTAACTATGGGGGCTATTGGTTCCATTGTGGGAGCTATTCTAGCTAGCAAAGTAAAGGCGAGTGTTTATAACCTTTTGATTTTACTAGTTTTGACTGGAGTAGGAGTTTTCATGATGGGATTACCACTGCAACTTTCCTTTCTTTTTCTGGAAATTTAGTTTGTGAACTGTTTATGACAATTTTTAATATTCACTTTTTTACTCAGGTGCAAGCCAAGGTTGAGGGGGAATATTTGGGGAGAGTATTAAGCACAATTTTTACTTTAGCCATTCTATTTATGCCTATTGCCAAAGGCTTTATGACAGTGCTACCAAGTGTACATCTCTCTTCTTTCTTGGTAATTGGAAGCGGGGTTATCATTCTGTCTTGTCTATCCCTCGTGTATGTTCGAACTCATTTTTGAAAAAGAGACATAAGTTTGCTTGGACTTCAAAAATAATTCCAATCTGAGTGTTTTTTCCGCCCTTCTCGTTTGTGAGGAGGGCTTACTTTGTGGTAAAATGGTTTTATGAATAAAAGAATGAATGAGTTAGTCGCCTTGCTAAATCGCTATGCGACTGAGTACTATACCAGCGATAATCCGTCGGTTTCTGACAGTGAGTATGATCGCCTTTACCGAGAGTTGGTTGAGTTAGAAACTGCCTATCCAGATCAAGTGTTAGCAGACAGTCCAACCCATCGTATTGGTGGCAAGGTTTTAGATGGTTTTGAAAAATACAGTCATCAGTATCCTCTTTATAGTTTGCAGGATGCTTTTTCACGTGAGGAGCTTGAAGCTTTTGATGCGCGCGTTCGTAAGGAAGTTGCCCATCCAACCTATATTTGTGAGCTGAAAATCGATGGCTTATCTATCTCGCTGACTTATGAAAAGGGGATTTTAGTTGTTGGTGCAACACGTGGAGATGGTTCTGTTGGTGAAAATATCACAGAAAACCTCAAGCGTGTTAAGGACATCCCTTTGACCTTACCAGAAGAACTAGATATCACAGTTCGTGGGGAATGTTATATGCCACGCGCTTCTTTTGACCAGGTTAACCAAGCTCGCCAAGAAAATGGAGAGCCTGAATTTGCCAATCCTCGTAATGCAGCGGCAGGAACTCTGCGACAGTTGGATACAGCAGTAGTAGCCAAGCGCAACCTTGCTACCTTTCTCTATCAAGAAGCCAGCCCTTCAACTCGTGACAGCCAAGAAAAGGTTTTGAATCACCTAGAACAGCTTGGTTTTGTGGTCAATCCTAAGCGAATCTTGGCTGAAAATATAGATGAAATCTGGAATTTTATCCAAGAAGTAGGACAGGAACGGGACAATCTGTCTTATGATATCGATGGAGTGGTAATCAAGGTAAATGACCTAGCAAGCCAAGAAGAACTTGGTTTTACCGTTAAAGCTCCAAAATGGGCAGTAGCATACAAGTTCCCTGCTGAAGAAAAAGAAGCTCAACTCTTATCAGTTGACTGGACAGTTGGCCGTACAGGTGTTGTAACCCCAACTGCAAACCTTACACCTGTTCAGCTTGCCGGTACGACTGTTAGCCGTGCGACTCTGCACAATGTGGATTATATTGCTGAAAAAGATATCCGCAAAGACGATACGGTCATCGTCTATAAGGCCGGGGACATCATCCCTGCTGTTTTACGTGTGGTAGAGCCCAAACGGATTTCTGAAGAGAAACTAGTTATTCCAACAAACTGCCCAAGTTGTGATTCTGACTTATTGCATTTTGAAGATGAAGTGGCCCTGCGTTGTATCAATCCACGTTGCCCTGCCCAAATTATGGAAGGTTTGATTCACTTTGCTTCTCGAGATGCCATGAATATTACAGGACTTGGTCCATCAATTGTTGAGAAGCTTTTCGCTGCCAATTTAGTCAAGGATGTGGCAGATATTTACCGCTTGAAAGAAGAAGATTTTCTCCTTTTAGAAGGTGTTAAGGAAAAGTCCGCTTCTAAACTGTATCAGGCCATCCAAGATTCAAAAGAAAATTCTGCTGAAAAACTCTTGTTTGGATTAGGAATTCGCCATGTCGGAAGCAAGGCCAGTCAGCTCTTACTCCAACATTTCCATTCAATTGAAAATCTGGCTCAGGCAGATCCAGAGGAAGTAGCTAGTATTGAAAGTCTGGGTGGTGTGATTGCCAAGAGTCTTCAGACTTATTTTGCGACAGAAGGCTCTGAAATTCTCCTCAAAGAATTGAAAGAAGCTGGGGTCAATCTGGACTATAAAGGACAGACAGTAGTGGCAGATGTGGCCTTGTCAGGTTTGACCGTTGTGTTGACTGGAAAATTGGAACGGCTCAAGCGCTCAGAAGCTAAGAGTAAACTCGAAAGTCTGGGTGCCAAAGTAACAGGCAGTGTTTCTAAAAAGACCGACCTCGTAGTGGCAGGTGCAGATGCTGGAAGTAAACTTCAAAAAGCACAAGAACTTGGAATCGAGGTTCGAGATGAGGCTTGGCTAGAAAGTTTGTAAAGAATAGTAGAAGGCTTGGTGTTAGATAGTCTGAAACTGTCTCTCCTGAAGTGTTTTGACATGGATTGAGTCTATCCTGAGTCAGAAATTAAATCGCTGAATCTATCAGCACCACATAAAAAATTAAATTAGAAATTAGGAAAAGAAATGTTTAATTACCCTGTAGTCATCCATTTTCATCGAAAAAATGGGGATTATGCCGCCTGTTCATTTAGTAGAAAACAGGCGGACAATGTTGAAAAATTGTATTATGAGAATAACTTTTTTGGAGCAAAGTTCTCCTTCACAGTTACAAGTCAAGAGAAGTTAGAAAAACTGAAATTCTCAGTTGAAATTGATGGGAAAGTTAAGGATTATCCCGTGCGTTATAACTACTATCCGCTTCTGACAGAAGTTTGGATTTTAGAGGGCGACGAGACTGTTTATTATTCTGAAAACCCAGCCATTGCTAGTCCTTACTACAAAGATCAAAATCCATTTGCTTTTGATAGAGCAATACATAGCGCTAGTTTTGATCACCACTGGGGCTACCAAGGAGAACTAGGTTACAGTCTTTCAGATTATCAAACAAGCTTTAAACTTTGGGCTCCTACGGCTACAGCTGTACAGGTGGTTGTCTACGAAAATACCAGTAACGACGCTCCGATTTGGAAAACCTTTAATCTAGAGCGTGGTAATAGCTATTCATACAGTCATAAGTACAATACCATTGGTGTTTGGAGTCTAGACTTAGATGAAAATCTTGCTGGCAAGGCTTATCAGTATCAGATTGACTTTCCTCACCACCAGACTGTGACGAGAGATCCTTACACGATTGCCACAAGTCCTGACGGTAAACGTTCTGTAATTCTTTCTCATCAAGACAGACAAGTAGAAGGATTTGAGGTCAAACATGGAACAGAAGCGCCTTGGCGTTTGGAAAATCCATGTAAAGCAGTTATCTGTGAAATGCATATCCGAGATTTAACCAAATCTCCGACATCTGGAGTTGCAGAGCATCTCCGTGGAACCTTCCTTGGTGCTGCCCAGACTGGAACTGTAAACCAATTCGGACAAGCAACCGCCTTTGACTATATCAAAAAACTTGGCTGCAACTATGTTCAACTCCAGCCTATCTTTGATCGCCATAAGGAATACGATGAGGATGGAAATGTAACCTATAACTGGGGTTATGACCCTCAAAACTACAATGCACCAGAACCAAGTTTTTCTAGTAATCCAGATGATTCTGGGCAGGTTATTCGCGATCTTAAAACTATGATTCAGGCCTATCATGATGCTGGGATTGGTGTCATTATGGATGTGGTCTATAATCATACCTTCTCAGTAGTTGATGCACCTTTCCAAACAACTGTCCCTGATTACTACTATCGTATGAACCCAGACGGCACCTTCCAGAATGGAACGGGTGTTGGAAATGAAACAGCCAGTGAACACGAAATGTTCCGCAAGTATATGATTGATTCTCTCCTATACTGGGTGCAGGAATACAATATTGACGGCTTCCGTTTTGACTTGATGGGTATTCATGATGTCAAAACCATGCAAGCGATTCGTTGGGCGCTAGATGAGGTTGATCCCCGTATTATCACTTATGGAGAAGGCTGGGATATGGGAACAGGTCTTGCACCTTATGATAAGGCCAAGAAGGACAATGCCTACCAAATGCCAAATATCGGATTCTTCAATGATGATCAGCGTGATGCGGTCAAAGGAGGAGAAGTTTATGGTGCAATCAAGTCAGGATTTGTAAGTGGTGCAGCCACCGAACCAATCATAGCCAAGGCCATTCTTGGTAGCCGAGAATTGGGTTCTTATCTCAGTCCAAATCAGGTTCTCAACTATGTTGAAGCCCATGATAATTATAATCTTCATGATTTGCTGGCAACTCTTCATCCTGATCAAAGTTCAGACCAGATTATGCGCAAGGTTGAGACGGCGACAGCAATGAACCTTCTCATGCAAGGAATGTCCTTTATGGAAATTGGCCAAGAATTTGGTCGAACCAAATTAATTCCGACAGGTGACCATGGGCAACTCACTCCAGCAGACCGAGAACGTGCTATGAATAGTTACAACGCTCCTGATAGTGTCAACCAAATAAACTGGGATTTAATCAATGAAAGACAAGAAAGCATTGACTTTGTCCGTCAAATTATTCGACTGAAAACACAGACTAGCGCCTTTTCTTATCCTACATACGAAGAAGTTTACCGTCATGTCTTTGTCCACACAGCTGCAGAAAATAGCGGATGGATTGTTTACGAGATTCACGGGGGACCAGAACATCTATTGGTAGTATTCAATGCCAAGGGAAGTTCCTTATACTTTGAAAATGCAGGAAATTTAGCCATGTTGGTAACCAACAGTCGCTCAAAAGAAGACAATGTTATAGATGATATTAGTCTAGCTGTCTTGACTGTTTTATAATACCATCGATCTCGCTATTTTAACACAGCAAAATTAGCATTACTAAAAAATCCATTCATTCATTGAAATTGAATGAATAGAAAGAGCTTAGCTAACAGCTCGCTTGTATAGAAAATTTGATAAGTATTTTTACGAAACAACGCATCCTATTAAAGTGTTTGAACACTTGATAGGGTGTCTTTTTATTATGGCTTGAAGCCATAATATAAAATCAGGAAATTCGTTTCCTGGTTTATTTTTTTACTTAAAATTATATTTTTGCTAGGAAAATAACGAACTTTATGATAGTATAATAAAAAAACAATTCGTTTTCAAAACATTTCTGAAAATTTCTTGATTTACAAGTGAATACATCAGTGAATTTGTTGAAGACTTTCAAAAGATTTTTTTGCAAATTCCGTAATTTACTTGAATCTTCCCTAAAAAGGTAGTATAATAAATCTATAGAAAACGCTTACAGAAAATGGGAGGTATTATGGATAAAAGAGAAGCTTTGCGCACCTTTATGACAGGTGAGAATTTTCACCTTCAGCATTATCTAGGAGCACATAGGGAAGAGCTAAATGGAGAGTACGGTTATACATTTCGTGTATGGGCTCCCAATGCTCAGGCTGTTCACTTGGTAGGGGATTTCACCAACTGGGTTGAAAATCAAATTCCGATGGAACGAAATGAATTTGGAGTCTGGGAAGTCTTTACTAGTCTTGCTCAAGAAAGCCAAATTTACAAGTACCATATCACACGTGCAAATGGTCATCAGCTTATGAAGATTGACCCTTTGGCTGTACGGTATGAGGCACGACCTGGTACTGGGGCTATTTTAACAGAAATTCCAGAGAAAAAATGGAAGGATGGTCTCTGGTTAGCTCGTAGAAAACGCTTGAGCTTTGAAGAGCGCCCTGTCAATATTTACGAGGCTCATGCTGGCTCTTGGAAGAGAAATCCTGATGGCAGTCCCTATAGTTTTGCTCAATTGAAAGATGAACTCATTCCTTACTTGGTTGAGATGAACTATACTCACATTGAGTTTATGCCCTTGATGTCTCACCCTCTCGGTTTGAGTTGGGGTTATCAGCTTATGGGTTACTTTGCTTTAGAGCATGCCTATGGTCGTCCTGAAGAATTTCAAGATTTTGTTGAGGAATGTCATTTAAACAATATCGGTGTTATTGTTGACTGGGTACCTGGTCACTTCACCATTAATGATGATGCCTTAGCCTACTATGATGGGACGCCTACTTTTGAGTACCAGGACCATAATAAGGCTCATAACTACGGTTGGGGCGCACTCAATTTTGACCTTGGAAAGAATGAAGTCCAGTCTTTCTTGATTTCTAGTATTAAGTTTTGGATTGACTTTTACCATTTGGACGGTATTCGCGTGGATGCAGTGAGCAATATGCTCTATCTTGACTACGATGATGCTCCATGGACACCTAATAAAGATGGAGGCAATCTCAACTACGAAGGCTATTATTTCTTAAAACGTTTGAATGATGTCATTAAACAAGCTCATCCAGACGTTATGATGATAGCTGAGGAAAGTTCATCAGCTACTCAGATTACTGACACCAAGGATTCAGATGGTCTTGGATTTGATTACAAATGGAATATGGGTTGGATGAATGATATCCTCCGATTCTACGAAGAAGACCCAATTTACCGTAAGTATGACTTTAATTTAGTGACTTTCAGCTTTATGTATGTCTTCAAGGAGAATTATCTCTTACCATTCTCGCACGATGAAGTAGTTCATGGCAAGAAGAGCATGATGCACAAGATGTGGGGAGATCGTTATAATCAATTCGCAGGCTTGCGCAATCTCTACACTTACCAAATTTGTCACCCAGGTAAAAAATTGCTCTTCATGGGTAGCGAATATGGGCAATTCCTAGAATGGAAATCTGAAGAACAGTTGGAATGGTCCAACCTAGAAGACCCAATGAATGCTAAGATGAAGGATTTCACTTCTCAGCTAAACCAGTTTTACAAAGACCATCGCTGTCTGTGGGAAATCGATACTAGCTATGATGGTATTGAAATCATCGATGCGGATAATCGAGACCAGAGTGTCCTTTCCTTCATTCGTAAGGGTAAGAAGGATGATATGTTAGTCTGTGTCTTTAATATGGCACCTGTTGAACGAAAAGATTTTACAATCGGACTTCCTGTTGCAGGGATTTACGAAGAAGTCTGGAATACTGAGTTAGAAGAGTGGGGCGGTGTTTGGAGAGAGCATAATCAAACTGTGCAAACGCAAGAAGGACTATGGAAAGATTATGAGCAGACTTTAACATTTACCCTACCGGCTATGGGAGCAAGTGTTTGGAAAATCAAGCGTCGCTTGAAACCTACTAAAACTGTCACAAGTAAAAACCAAAAAGGAGTAGAAAATGAAGAATGAAATGTTAGCTTTGATTCTTGCTGGTGGGCAAGGAACTCGTCTCGGTAAACTCACTCAAAGCATCGCAAAACCAGCTGTGCAATTTGGTGGGCGCTACCGTATCATTGACTTTGCTCTTTCAAACTGTGCCAACTCAGGTATCAACAATGTTGGAGTCATTACACAGTACCAACCACTTGCTCTCAACAACCATATTGGTAACGGTTCAAGCTGGGGACTAGATGGTATCAATTCTGGTGTCTCTATTCTTCAACCTTATTCTGCAAGTGAAGGAAATCGTTGGTTTGAGGGGACAAGCCATGCTATTTACCAAAATATTGATTATATCGACAGTGTTAATCCTGAGTATGTTTTGATTCTGTCTGGAGACCACATCTACAAAATGGACTATGATGATATGCTCCAGTCTCACAAGGATAATAATGCTAGTTTGACAGTAGCAGTTCTTGATGTTCCCCTTAAAGAAGCAAGTCGTTTTGGAATCATGAACACAGATGCAAATAACCGCATTGTTGAATTTGAAGAAAAACCAGCTCAACCTAAATCTACCAAAGCTTCTATGGGGATTTATATCTTTGATTGGCAACGTCTCCGCAATATGCTTGTTGCTGCTGAAAAGAGCAAGGTTGACATGTCAGACTTTGGTAAGAATGTCATTCCAAATTACCTTGAGTCAGGTGAAAGTGTCTATGCCTATGAATTTAGTGGTTACTGGAAAGATGTCGGTACGATTGAGTCACTTTGGGAAGCGAACATGGAGTATATTTCTCCAGAAAATGCCTTAGATAGCCGTAACCGTCAATGGAAGATTTATTCAAGAAATTTGATTTCACCACCAAACTTCCTCGGGGCAAATGCTGATGTGGAAGACTCATTAGTTGTAGACGGATGTTTCGTTGATGGAACTGTTAAACATTCTATCCTTTCAACAGGCGCGCAAGTTCGCGAAGGGGCGGAAGTTGTTGATTCAGTTATCATGAGTGGAGCTATCATTGGTCAAGGAGCTAAGATTAAACGTGCCATTATTGGTGAAGGTGCAATTATTTCTGACGGTGTCGAAATTGATGGAACAGATGAAGTACAAGTTGTAGGATATGATGAAGTAGTGGGGGTAGCAACAGATGAAGATTGATAAATATTCTGCCATTTTAGGAAACACAGTTGGTTTTCACGATATGGCGACATTGACAGACCACCGTCCAGTAGCTAGTTTGCCATTTGGTGGGAAATATCGCTTGATCGACTTCCCACTTTCAAGTCTTGCTAATGCAGGTGTTCGTAGTGTCTTTGGTATTTTCCAACAGGATAATATCAGCTCAGTCTTTGACCATATTCGTTCTGGACGTGAGTGGGGCTTGTCAACCCTTCTTAGTCACTATTATCTAGGGATTTACAATACCCGTGTGGAAAGTAGCACAGTTGGAAAAGAATACTACCAACAGTTGCTTACTTATTTGAAACGTTCTGGCTCAAACCAAACAGTTTCACTCAACTGTGATGTTCTGATTAATATTGATTTGAATCAAGTATTCCATCTACACAGTACAACAAAAGGGCCTATCACTGTAGTTTATAAAAAACTACCTAAAAAAGACATTTCAGAAGTAAATGCAATCTTGGACGTAGATGAAACAGATCATGTTCGTTCTCATAAACTCTTTGATGGCAAATCAACAGATGAAGTTTACAATATGTCCACAGATATCTTTGTCGTTGACACACCTTGGTTGATTGAACGTTTAGAAGAAGAAGCTAAGAAAGAACATCCAGAGAAATTGCGCTATGTACTACGTGATTTGGCTGCAAAAGAAGGGGCTTTTGCCTACGAATACACAGGTTATCTGGCAAATATTCATTCTGTAGAGTCTTATTACCAAGCTAACAAAGATATGCTTGAATCTCAAAAATTTTACTCTCTCTTTACTCCAAACCAAAAGATTTATACAAAGGTTAAGAATGAAGAACCAACTTACTACGCTAACACATCTAAGGTAAGCACTTCTCAGTTTGCTTCTGGTAGTATCATTGAAGGTCAAGTGGCTAATTCTGTCTTATCACGTAATATTCATGTTCACAAGGATAGCTTGGTTAAAGATAGCCTACTCTTCCCTCGTGTTGTGATTGGAGAAGGAGCTCAGGTCGAATATGCTATCTTGGACAAGGGTGTGGAAGTTGCGGATGGCGTTGTGATTCGAGGAACGGCAGAGCATCCAGTTGTCGTTAAGAAAGATGCTAAAGTAACAGAGGATATTCATTCATGAAAATTTTATTTGTAGCAGCAGAGGGTGCACCCTTTTCAAAAACAGGTGGTTTGGGAGACGTCATTGGTGCTCTTCCCAAATCACTGGTAAAAGCTGGACATGAAGTTGCAGTGATTTTACCCTACTATGACATGGTAGAGGCTAAATTTGGAAATCAGGTTGAAGATGTTCTTCATTTTGAGGTGAGTGTTGGTTGGCGCAGACAGTACTGTGGGATTAAGAAAACAGTCTTAAACAGTGTAACCTTCTACTTTATTGACAACCAATATTATTTCTTCCGCGGTCATGTTTACGGTGATTTTGATGACGGAGAACGCTTTGCTTTCTTCCAACTTGCTGCCGTTGAGGCTATGGAAAGAATTGACTTTATCCCTGACCTTCTCCATGTTCATGACTACCATACAGCTATGATTCCGTTCTTGTTAAAGGAAAAATACCGTTGGATTCAAGCCTATCAAGGAATTAAAACTGTTTTAACCATTCATAATTTGGAATTCCAAGGACAGTTTTCTGAAGGAATGTTGTGGGATTTGTTTGGAGTTGGCTTTGAGCGTTATGCTGATGGCACCCTTCGCTGGAACAACTGTCTGAACTGGATGAAGGCTGGTATTCTTTACGCAGACCGTGTTTCAACCGTTTCACCTAGCTATGCTCATGAAATTATGACCAGCCAGTTCGGATGTAACTTGGATCAGATTCTTCGAATGGAGTCTGGTAAAGTTTCTGGTATCGTGAATGGGATTGATGCTGATTTGTATAATCCTCAGACGGATACCCTTTTAGACTATCATTTTAGTCAGGAAGATTTGTCTGGAAAAGCCCAGAATAAGGCAAAATTACAAGAGAGAGTTGGTTTGCCAGTTAGATCTGACGTTCCATTGGTGGGAATTGTTTCTCGTTTGACACGTCAAAAAGGTTTTGATGTGGTGGTGGAAGGTCTGCACCATATCTTGCAAGAAGATGTTCAGATTGTTCTTTTGGGAACTGGCGATTCTGCCTTTGAAGGAGCTTTCTCATGGTTTGCTCAGATTTATCCTGATAAGCTATCATCTAATATCACTTTTGATGTCAAACTAGCTCAAGAAATCTACGCTGCCTGTGACCTCTTCCTCATGCCGAGTCGTTTTGAACCGTGTGGCTTGTCTCAAATGATGGCTATGCGTTACGGAACCTTGCCATTAGTCCATGAAGTTGGTGGATTGCGAGATACCGTTCAAGCCTTTAATCCGATTGAAGGAAGCGGTACTGGCTTTAGCTTTGACAATCTATCTCCTTATTGGTTAAATTGGACTTTCCAAACAGCTTTGGACTTGTATAGAAACCATCCAGACATTTGGAGAAATCTACAAAAACAAGCTATGGAGTGTGATTTCTCATGGGATACAGCCTGCAAGTCATACCTTGACTTGTACCATAGTTTAGTTGATTAATAGATAAAATCGTATGATGACTTCATACGATTTTTGGGCTATTTATACTCTTCGAAAATCTCTTCAAACCGCATCAACGTCGCCTTGTCGTACTCAAGTACAGCCTACGGCTAGTTTCCTAGTTTGTTCTTTGATTTTCATTGAGTATTAGAGAGGAGAAATTATGTCTCAAGTAAAAGGCTTGTGTGTTATGGATGTTGATGGAACTTTAATCTTAGAAGAAGTGATTGATTTGTTGGGAAGAGAGGTAGGTCGTGAGGAGGAAATTTCGCAGATTACAAGTCGGGCAATGCGAGGAGAGATAGACTTTGAAAGCAGTTTAAGAAAAAGAGTTTCCTTGTTGGAAGGCCTTCCTATTTCGGTCTTTGATAAAGTCTGTAACTCTATTTATCTATCGCCAAATGCCCAAGAATTCATCTCTATTCTCCAAAAGAATGGTATCCTTGTCGGTCTAGTGTCCGGTGGTTTTACACCAATAGTTGATAGATTAGCAAAATCCCTCGGTATTGCCTATTTCTCTGCCAATAAACTTGAAGTCAAAGACGGTCTTGTGACAGGAAAATTAGTCGGACAAATTATCAGTCCCGAGGTTAAAAAAGAGACTCTGGAACAATGGAGAAAGGAACTAAAACTTCCTAAAGAAAGCACAGTTGCAATCGGTGATGGTGCTAATGATTTATTCATGTTGAAGTCGGCGGGATTAGGAATCGCCTTTTGTGCCAAAGAAGTACTCAAAAAAGAAATACCGATTCATGTTGATAAGAGGGATTTTTTAGAAGTACTTCCTTTGATTGACTGTTTAGAATGAGGGAAAATATGAAGATTGTAATTGCACCAGATTCGTTTAAGGAAAGCTTGTCCGCTCAACAGGTAGCTGAAGCAATAAAAAGAGGCTTCCAACAATCGATAGCAGATGTAGAATGTCTCCTCTGCCCTGTTGGTGATGGTGGCGAAGGTACTGTTGATGCTATTCGACATTCTCTTGACCTAGAAGAAAAATGGATCCAAGTTACAGGACCTTTTGGACAAAAAGAAGCCATGCGCTATTTTCAAAAAGGGGAACTGGCACTCTTTGAAGTTGCCGACTTGGTTGGCCTTGGAAAGATTCCGCTAGAGAAACGAAATCCACTTCAAATCCAAACTTGTGGAATTGGAGAGTTGATTCGCCATCTCGTTGCTCAAGGGATTAAAGATATCCATATTGGCGTTGGTGGTACGGCTAGTAATGACGGAGGACTGGGGATTGCTGCTGGTTTGGGTTATCGATTTTATGATAGGGATGGAAATGTCTTGCCTGCATGCGGTCAATCCTTACTAAAATTAGCTTCTGTTTCAACAGAAAATTGCTATGAAATTCCTGAAGGAGTTCAAATTAATATTTTAGCAGATGTTGTGAGTCCCTTGTGTGGTCATCAATGGGCAACCTCTACTTTTGGAAAACAAAAAGGCCTAGATCATACTAAGTTTGAGACCGTGGATCAGGCAATTCAAGATTTTTATGGAAAAGTTTCACCTGCAACATTGGAAATTAAAGGAGCAGGAGCTGGTGGAGGCATTGCTGGTGACTTGTGTGCCTTTGCTCAGGCCAATATTGTGTCTGGTATTGATACCTGCTTGAACTTAATCAACTTTGATAAGAAAGTGGCATATGCTGACTTGGTTATTGTTGGAGAAGGAAGGCTAGATCGTCAAAGTTTAGCAGGTAAAGCGCCTATAGGTGTTACAAAAAGAACCCCTGCCGGAGTTCCTGTGATTGCTATTTGCGGTAGTCTTGCTGAAGATTTACCTCCCTTACCATTTGAAAATATCCAAGCGGCCTTTTCTATTTTGGAGAAATGCGAACCTTTGGAAGATAGTTTGAAAAATGCCAGTCTCTATCTGGAGCACACGGCTGCCAATATTGGGCGTTTATTAAGTATGCGCAATATTTAGCCAAACCATTTCTTCCATAAGGATGTTTTGGCTGGTTCTTCCTTTTTAACTTCCCAAAGTTTAGCAAAAGCAAGTCGAAGGTCCTTTTCTTCTACTTGAACTGGTGCATTACTATGGATAATCAGGCCAAAAGGAGAAGAAGTATGCTCTTCAGATACTATGGTTGCTTGACTATTCGTTTCTTTTGCTTCTTTTAAGTAGAAAACTTGCTTATCAAATTCGATATTTGGCGAAATCTTCACAAATAGTGGCTCTGCCTTTTCCTGAAGGTTTTCTAAAATAGATAAAAAGCCTTTTTCTAGCTGAGGGCTATTTGCCGTGTCAATATCTGCATATCCAAGAACTCTTTCCTCAAAAGTACCAAGATAGCGTCTTTGCTCATCCGGATTTAATTTTGACCCACCATGAGCTTTTTCAAGTAATTGTTTTGATAAATCTGTCATAAAAACAGTATATCATAAAAGTTAGAATAAAACAGACAAAAAGAAAGCGATTACTTTATAAAGTTAAGGAAAATTTGCACAAAGATAACGTTTTTTCTTGAAAAAGGAGGGTATTTAAGGTATTATAGAGGTGTAAAAAATTTTAACTCATAAGGAGAGTAAAAAATGTCAATTATTACTGATGTTTACGCTCGCGAAGTCCTAGACTCACGCGGTAACCCAACACTTGAAGTAGAAGTTTACACTGAATCAGGTGCTTTCGGACGTGGTATGGTTCCATCAGGAGCTTCTACTGGTGAACACGAAGCAGTTGAACTTCGCGATGGTGACAAATCTCGTTACGGTGGTCTTGGTACACAAAAAGCTGTTGACAACGTAAACAACATCATTGCTGAAGCTATCATCGGCTACGATGTACGTGATCAACAAGCTATCGACCGTGCTATGATCGCTCTTGACGGTACTCCTAACAAAGGTAAATTGGGTGCGAACGCAATCCTTGGTGTGTCTATCGCTGTAGCTCGTGCTGCTGCTGACTACCTTGAAATCCCACTTTACAGCTACCTTGGTGGATTCAACACTAAAGTTCTTCCAACTCCAATGATGAACATCATCAACGGTGGTTCTCACTCAGATGCTCCAATCGCTTTCCAAGAATTCATGATCGTACCTGCTGGTGCACCTACATTCAAAGAAGCTCTTCGTTGGGGTGCTGAAATCTTCCACGCTCTTAAGAAAATCCTTAAAGGTCGTGGTTTGGAAACTGCCGTAGGTGACGAAGGTGGATTCGCTCCTCGTTTCGAAGGAACTGAAGATGGTGTTGAAACAATCCTTGCTGCTATCGAAGCTGCTGGATATGTTCCAGGTAAAGACGTATTTATCGGATTTGACTGTGCATCATCAGAGTTCTACGATAAAGAACGTAAAGTTTACGATTACACTAAATTCGAAGGTGAAGGAGCTGCTGTTCGTACTTCTGCAGAACAAATCGATTACCTTGAAGAATTGGTAAACAAATACCCAATCATCACTATCGAAGATGGTATGGACGAAAACGACTGGGACGGATGGAAAGCTCTTACTGAACGTCTTGGTGGTAAAGTTCAATTGGTTGGTGACGACTTCTTCGTAACAAACACTGCTTACCTTGAAAGAGGTATCGCTGAAGGCGCTGCTAACTCAATCCTTATCAAAGTTAACCAAATCGGTACTCTTACTGAAACATTCGACGCTATCGAAATGGCTAAAGAAGCTGGTTACACTGCTGTTGTATCACACCGTTCTGGTGAAACTGAAGATTCAACAATCGCTGACATCGCAGTTGCAACAAACGCAGGACAAATCAAGACTGGTTCACTTTCACGTACAGACCGTATCGCTAAATATAACCAATTGCTTCGTATCGAAGACCAACTTGGTGAAGTAGCTGAATACCGTGGATTGAAATCATTCTACAACTTGAAAAAATAAAATAGTTCAGTGAACTATTTTATCCTGAACCTTGAAATTCAGGCTCTTTGTCAACTGTAGTGGGTTGAAGAAAAGCTAAGATCTAGAAAGGACACATTTCGTCCTTTCTTTTTTGATGTTCAGAGCGATAAAAATCCTTTTTTTGAAGTTTTCAAAGTTTCGAAATCCAAATGCATTTCGCTTGATAAGTTTGATGAGATTATTAGTCGCTTCTAATTTGGCGTTAGAATAGGGAAGTTGAAGGGCGTTGACGATTTTCTCTTTGTCCTTTAGAAAGGTTTTAAAGACAGTCTGAAAA